>CAJACZ010000121.1 GCA_903938365.1 uncultured Pseudomonadota bacterium
CCGCCTGCTGAACTACTTTGAGCTGCTGCCGAACCGACGGATCGTCGATCTGCCGGGCTACGGTTTCGCCAAGGTCCGCGACGAAGAACGCCGCAAATGGGTCAGTGCGCTCGAGGGCCTGCGCGAGCGGGAGAGCCTGCGCGGCCTCTGCCTGATCGTGGACTCGCGACGTGGCCTGAAGCAGGAGGATATTGCGCTGATCGAGTGGGCGGATCCGTCCCGGCGCCATGTCCATGTGCTGCTCGCCAAGGCGGACAAGCTCAACCAGGCCGAGCGGGCGGCGCTGCTGCGCGAGACCCAGGAAGCGCTGGGGGACGCGGCCACCGTGCAGGTGTTCGCGGCGCACACGGGGCTGGGCGTGAAGGAAGCGCAGCGCGCCCTGACCGACATGCTCGACCCGAAGGGCTGACGCAAAGAAAAACCCCGGTCACTCCTTGCGGAGGTACCGGGGCCAGAAAGACCCGACACAGGTCTCTTGTGATGTCGGGCTAACCCGCTCAGGGAGGGGAAGCGGGAAGCGTAGAACGCTCGTAAAGTGAGACCGCCGCCCTCCGGGAAAGTTTCAGGTTTTCTTGCGAAAAATATCCTTCAGGATCAATTGGTTGCAAAGCAACACGTTGTTTTTTAGCAACGCTTAGAACTTGAAGGCGCCTTCGATCGCCACCGTCATCGGGGCGTCGACGAAACCGTAGTAGCTCCGCGCGGCGAAGATGCTGCCCGAGAGCGGCGTGTCGCCTGCGTAGCTGATGGTCTGTTCGTCGGTCAGGTTGCGCCCGCTCAGCGCGATCTCCCAGGCACCGTCGTTGCCCCGCAGCGCGATCCGCGCGTTCACCTTCGCATAGGAATCCTGCACCGCGCGCGGGTCGAGGGTCAGCGACACGAGGTAGTCGTCCGTGTAGGTGACATCGACGCCGGTGCGCAGCTCGAGGTTGCCCGTCAGCGGCCAGCGGTATTCGCCGCCCACGACCGCCGTGATTTCCGGGGCGAGCTGGTTGGTGAAGCCGTCGTAGTTGCAGTTGCCCGGCGAGCGGCCCGGCTGGCCGGTCGTGAACAGCGAGGCCGGTGCCCCGAAGTAGCACTGGCCGTCGTAGCGGGTCCATTCGAAGTCGAGCCAGGCGACCGAGCCCGACAGGTACAGGCGCTCCGTTGCCTGCCAGCGGCCCTCGATCTCGACGCCCTTCACTTCGGCGCTGCCGCTGCCGACGTTGAAGCCGATGCTGCCGTCGAAGGCGCTGGTCTGCAGGTCTTCGTAGTCCGTGAAGAACACGGCTGCGTTGATCTGGGCGCTGCGGCCGATCGAGGCCTTGACGCCGAACTCGTAGTTGGTCGCTTCCTCGGGGCCGTACTCGAAAGAGCCGCCGTTGGCCGGCGACTGGTTCGAGCGGGCGTCGTAGCCGCCGGACTTGTTGCCCTTGGACCAGGACAGGTAGGCCATCGAGTCGGCGCCGAAGTCGTACTGCAGGTTCACGAGCGGCGAGAACTTGCTCTCCGAACGTTCGCCCGACACCGAGTGCCGCTGGATGCGGAACACGGCGTTGTACAGCACGTCGATGAGGCCCGTGGGCAGCGGTGCACCGCCCAGTCCCGCCGTGATGTTGTTGGCGCGGGAGCCCGACTTGTCCTCGCTCGAATAGCGGCCGCCCGCGCTGATGCGCAGACTGTCGCTCAGGTTGAACGTGGCCTGGGCGAAGGCCGCGTAGAGTTCGCTGTCCTGCGTGAACAGCCGCGGGTTGGCGGTATTGGCGAACGCGGAGCCCGAACCCATCGGCAGCGCCGGGTTGCCGTTCAGCAGCGGCACGAGGACGCTGTTGGCGGGCACGAAGATGTAGTCGGATTCCTTGAGCTCGTACTCCTGCCAGAACGCGCCGGCGATCCACGACAGCCGCTGGTCGGGGTCGGAGGTGATGCGCAGTTCCTGGCTGGTCTGGGAGTAGTCTTCCTTGATGCCGGCGGTGAACACGTTGGCGCCGGTGAAGTCGCAGTCGCAGGTTTCGTCCAGGTTGTAGGCGCTGTACCCGGTGACGGAAGTCAGCGTCAGCCCGTTGCCGAAGCGCCAGTTCATCGTCAGCGCGTATTCCTTGCTGTCGAGGTTGCTGTATTCGCCGTTGGACGAGCGCTTGTAGTCCAGCGTGTTGTTCAGCACCGAGGCGTCCTGCAGGAACGCGCCGGCGAGGATCTGGCCATAGGTGCGGCCCGGGATCGGCGGGTTCGTGACGGTGCCGCCGGGCACGGTGCGGCTCGGGCGCAGCAGCGGCGCGGACGGCTCCTCGCCGAAGATCTCGACCTGGCGCCCCTTGACGTCGAACTGTCCGGCCTCGATGCGCAGCGAGGCGTCGAAGGACTCGCTGGGCTCGAAGTCGAGGGTCAGTCGTCCGCCGAGTTCGTCGCGCGCGGGCTCGTTGCGGCCGATCGTCAGGTTCTTGAGGTAGCCGTCGGCCTGGCGCGAGCGCAGCGCGAGGCGTGCGCCGATGCTGTCGCTGAGCGGGCCGGACAGCGTGAGGTCCGCGATGGTCTCGTCGTACTCGGTTTCGTGCGCGACCCGGAAACCCCCCTCGAATTCCTGGGTGGGCTTGGCGCTGATGAGGTTCACGGCCCCGGCGATGGCGTTCTTGCCGAACAGGATCGGCTGCGGGCCGCGCAGCACCTCGACGCGTTCGAGGTCGAGGAAGGCCATGCGCGACTGGTGGCCGCGGCCGCGGTAAATGCCGTCGGCGAAGATGCTGACCGACTGCTCGAAGCCCTGGTTGAGGCCTGAACCGATGCCACGGATGTAGAAGTTGTTGGCGATGCCGGTCTCGGTGACCTGGAGGTTCGGTACATAGGCCCGCAGGTCATCGAGGCGCACGATGCCGGCCTCGGCGAGTTTCTCGCCCGACACGGCGTTGACGGAGATGGGCACGTCCTGCAGCGATTCCTCGCGCTTCTGTGCCGTGACGATGATCTCTTCGAGCACCGCGCCCTGGACGTCCTGCTGGGCGTTCGCGGCGGGCGCGCCCAGCGTGGTCAGGGCGAGGCCTGTCAGCAAAGCGCTGCCGCGC
>CAJACZ010000122.1 GCA_903938365.1 uncultured Pseudomonadota bacterium
AGCGACCTCGCCGAGGCGCTGCTGCGGCATCCCGGCGTGCGGGAGGCGGAGGTCGGGCTGCGCCTGCAGGACGAGGGTTTTTCCCGGGCCGCGCGCAGTCGCCTGCTGCAGTCGGTCGCCCTGCACCTGCGGCAGGAAGGCCTGATCGCGGACTGGCGCAACGAACACTGCAGCGTGCTCGACCACGAGGGGCACGAACTGGCGCGTTGTGAACGCGGCGCGTTCCGCACCCTGGGCCTCCAGAACCGCGCCGTGCACATCAACGGCTATCGGCCGGACGGCCTGGTCTGGGTCGCGCGGCGCAGCCCGCTGAAACGGGCTGATCCGGGCATGCTCGACAATCTCGCGGCCGGCGGCGTGAGTGCGGGCGAGACGCCGCGGCGCTGCGCGATCCGCGAACTCTGGGAAGAGGCGGGCGTGCCGCGCAGGCTCGCCATGCGCGTCGATTTCCCGGGCATGTTCATCCACTCGCTGCGCGAGACGCGGTTCGGCATGCACGACGAACGCATCATCGTCGCCGATGCGCTGCTGCCTGCGGACTTCCAGCCCACCGGTCGCGACGGCGAGGTGGGGGAATTCCTCTGCATGACCCGCGACCAGGTCGACACCGCGCTGGCGGGCGGGGAGTTCACCGTCGAGGCCGCGCTGGCGATGCGCGAATTCCTCGACCGCAAGCTCGACGCAGTCTAGTCCGCGCCGTTGGCTGCGAGCTGCAGCAGGGCGTCGCCGGTGACGCGATGCGGCACCCATGCCTCGAGCGCCCGCGCGCCGAGCGAGCGGTAGAAGCGCAGCGCGGGCTCGTTCCAGTCGAGGACGGCCCATTCGAGCCGCGTCAGTCCCTCGGCAACGCAGCGCCGCGCCAGCTGCGCCAGCAGGGCCTTGCCGATGCCGCGGCCGCGGAACGCGGGCTGGACGAAGAGGTCCTCCAGGTACAGGCCGTGACGGCCGCGGAAGGTCGAGAAACTGTAGAACCAGAGCGCGAAGCCCGCGGTCTCGCGCCGGCCGTCCGCGGTCCATTCCGCGACGTCGCAGAACACGCGCGGGGAGGGCCCGAACAAGGCTGCGGCGAGGTGTTCCTCGGTGGCGTCGACCTCCGGCAGGAGCTTTTCATATTCCGCGAGGCCGCAGATCAGCTGAAAGATCGTTGCGACATCTTCGGGCGCGGCCGACCGTAGGGTGAGCGAGGGATGCATGCGCTTTCCTTTTGCAGTGCAAGAAGCCAGAATCCGGCGCTATTCTCGCAGGCTCAACGTACAGAGGGTTGGATCCAGATGCAGATACAGGGCAGGACGGTTGTCATCACGGGTGGTGGTCGCGGGATCGGTCGCGAGATGGCCAGGAGTTTTGCCGCGCGCGGCGCCAACCTCGCGTTGTGGGATCTGAACCAGGCTGACCTGGACGAGTCGGTCCGGCAGTGCGCGGAACTGGGCGTCACGGCACGCGGCTACATCGCGAACGTGACCCAGGAAGACGCCGTGGCGGCCGCGATGGACGCGGTGGTGGCTGATTTCGGCGGCATCGACGTGCTGGTCAACAACGCGGGCATCGTCAAGGACAGCCTGCTGATCAAGGTCAAGGATGGCCAGGTCACCGGCCGGATGACCCTCGATCAGTGGCGTGCGGTGATCGACATCAACCTCACCGGGGTGTTCCTCTGCGGCCGCGAAGCGGCCGAGCGCATGGTGAAGCGCGGACAGGGCGGGGTGATCATCAACATCTCGAGCGTCTCGCGGCACGGCAACCCGGGCCAGAGCAACTACACCGCGACCAAGGCCGGCGTCGCCGCCATGGCCGAGGTCTGGGCCAAGGAACTCGCGCGCTACGGCATCCGCACCGGGTCGATCGCGCCGGGCTACACGCGCACCGACATCCTCGCCGCCATGCGTCCCGAGATCCTCGACAAGCTCACCGCCCAGGTCCCCCTGCGCCGGCTCGGCGAGGCGTCCGAGATCGCCCATGCCGCGATCTTCATCGTCGAAAACGACTTCTTCACGGGCCGCTGCGTCGACGTGGACGGAGGCATGCGCATTTGAACACCGCGGGCCGGTACGCCTCGCTGCAGGGCCGCGCCGTGATCGTCACGGGCGCGGGTCGCGGCTTCGGCCGGCTCATCGCGCTGGCGCTGGTGGAGCAGGGTGCGCGGGTGCTCGGCACCTCGGCCCGCGCAGGCGCCGAACTCCTCGAGACCGCGACGGCCGCCGCCGCCGCCATCCAGGCGTCCGGTCTGGGAGGCGAGTTCGCGGCGCTGCAGGCCGACGTGTCGCGTCCCGAGGACTGCGAGCGCACGGTCGACGAAGCGATCCGGCGCTTCGGTCGGCTCGACGTGCTCGTGAACAATGCCGCCCGCGGGCCGCTCGAGGCGGACAGCAACTATTTCGCGGCCAAGCCCCGCTTCTGGAATGCGCCGCCCGATGCCTACCGGACCATGGTCGAGACCAACCTGCTCGGGCCGTTCTTCATGGCCCGTGCGGCGGTGCCCGGCATGGTCGAGCGGCGCTTCGGTCGGGTCATCAATGTCTCCACCTCACGGCCCACCATGGTCATGCAGGGGCTGGCGGCCTACGGCGCCACCAAGGCTGGCCTGGAAGTGAACTCGGTGGTCTGGGCGAAGGACCTCGAGGGGTCGGGGGTCACGGTGAACGTGCTGCTCCCCGGCGGTCCCTCCGACACGGCGCTGATTCCGGGCGGCACTGTGGGTACGCGTGCTCCGGCCGACTTCCGGGCCGGCAAGGCGGCCACCGGAGACGAGGGCCGCATCGGCGGCATCCTGCCCGCCGAGGTGATCGTGCCGCCGGCGCTGTGGCTGTGCGCCGATGAATCGGGCGACTACTCCGGGCGGCGACTGGTCGCCAAGGACTGGGACCCGGAGCTGCCCTGGCGCGACGCCCTGGCCCGGGCGCTGCAGCCCCGCCAGAGCGCCCCGTCGATCATGTGAGAACCCGCCGCGCGCCTCAGCGCGCGGGGGTGATCACGCCGCAGGCGACGCGCGGTCCCGAGTTACCCGCAGGCTGCGAGGCATAGTCGTCCGGGTCGCGATGCACCACGAGGCTGCGGCCCGCGGCGCTCGCCGGCCCCGCCGCCAGCGTCACTCCAGCGACGACCTGGTCCACCTTTGCGATGCCGCGGGCATCGGCCTTGAGGTTCGGCATGTCGCCGGCGTGGTGGGCGCCGCTGCCCGCCCGGCCGTGCGCCGTGGCGCCAGGGTTGAAGTGGCCGCCCGCGCTGGACGCGTCTGCCGCCGAACAGTCGCCCTTCTCGTGGATGTGGAAGCCGTGTTCGGCACCTGCCTTGAGGCCGCGGATTTCGCCGCGCAGTCGCAGGCCGGCCGGGGTCTCCTGCAGGCTCACGCGGCCGGTGACTGAACTGGCCGAGCGGGACTCCATCAGGGCCTCCGCGCCCGGCCCGCTGCCGCCGGGGGTGACGCAGCCCGAGGCCGCAGCGGCGAGGGCCAGGATCGAGAGGCGGGGGACGAGACGCATGGCATTCTCCGGCGATCTTGAGGGCGCCCAGTATAATTGACGGCCCCGGGCCTGCCCGCTGCCGGACAACCCCTATGCGCAGACTGCTCATGCTGCTGGTCGCCTTGGCGGCCGTGCTGGCCGGTGCCGGCCATGCCCGGAGTGGCGAGACCGTGGCCGTGCTCGGCACCGGCAGGGTCGCCGCGGCGCTCGGTCCGCAGTTCGCGCGACTGGGCTTCCAGGTGGTTTACGGTTCGCGCGATCCGACGCGCCCGGCCGTCGCCGAACTGGTGGCGGCGACCGGCGCGGGTGCCTCGGCGGCAGGTCTGGCGGAGGCCGTGGCCCGCGCGCGGTATGTGGTCGTGGCGCTGCCCTGGGGGGCGACCGAGCAGGCGCTGGCGGGGCTCGACCTCGCGGGCCGCATCGTCATCGATCCGACCAACGCGCTGCGTGTCGGCCCGGAGGGCCTCATGGAAATGGCCGTCGAGACCTCCGCCGGCGAGCGCATCCAGGCCCTCGCGCCGGGTGCGCGGGTGGTCAAGGCCTTCAACGCGGTCGGCGCCCACGTCATGGCCGATCCGACGGCGGCGGGGGGCGCTGTCACGATCCCGCTGGTCGGCAACGACCCGGCGGCCAAGGCCGAGGTCGCGCGCCTCGTCGAGCGCATGGGCTTCGAGACCCTGGATCTCGGCCCGATCCGCCACGCCCGGGCGCTCGAGGCCATGACGCTGCTGTACATGGTTCCGTACCTGAGCGGCCGGCGCGACGAGGCCTTCGAGTATCACCTGCGGCGCGGCACCGCGCCGCGACAGACCCAGGGCCTGCGTCCGGCCCAGTAGACGACGGATGCCGGTGAGGCACTGAATCATGGAGACGGTCCGCGGATCTTCGAACGCATCGCGCTGGCGCGGATCCCTCGGGATCTTCCGCTACAGCCGGCGCGCGATCGAACTGGTCTGGACGACCAGCCGCAGCCTGTCGGTCGCGCTGGGCCTGTTGACGGTGCTCGCCGGCGCGCTGCCGGCGGCGGTCGCCTTCGTCGGTGCGCTGATCGTCGATGCCGTGGTGGCCGCTGCCGGCGCAGCCGCCCCGGCCGGGGCGGCGGGCGCAGGGACGGCGCGGGTGCTGGAGCTGGTGCTGCTCGAGGCGGGACTGGTGGCGGTGCTGGCGGCCGCGCAGCGCGGCATCAGCCTGTGCCAGTCGCTGCTGCGCGCCCAGCTGGGGCAGCGCGTCAACGTGATGATCCTCGAGAAGGCGCTGACCCTGAGCCTGGCGCAGTTCGAGGACGCCGAGTTCTACGACAAGCTGACCCGGGCGCGCCGCGAGGCCTCGAGCCGGCCCCTGTCGCTGGTGATGCGCACCTTCGGGCTCGTGCAGAACGCCATCTCGCTCGTGAGCTACGGCGTGCTGCTGGTGCAGTTCTCGCCCTGGGCGGTGGCCATCCTGCTGCTGGCGGGCCTGCCGGCCTTCGTCGCCGAGGCACGTTTCTCGGGCGACGCGTTCCGGCTGTTCCGCTGGCGCTCGCCGGAAACCCGCATGCAGCTCTACCTCGAGACGGTGCTCGCGCGCGAGGACCATGCCAAGGAAGTGAAGCTCTACGGGCTGGGGGAGCGACTGCTGGCCCGCTACCGGGGGATCTTCGAGCGGCTGTATCGCGAGGACCGCGCGCTGACCATCCGTCGCGACACCTGGGGCTTCGGGCTGGGGCTGCTGGGCACCGGTGCGCTCTACGGCGCCTATGCCTGGGCCGCGCTCGAGGCGGTCGCGCGCGCCATCACCCTCGGCCAGATGACCATGTACGTCCTGCTGTTCCGGCAGGGACAGGCGGCGGTCTCCGCCATCCTGTCGGCGGTCGGCGGCATGTACGAAGACAACCTCTACCTCTCGACGCTCTACGAATACCTCGAGACCCCGGTGCTGGGCGAGGGCGGTACCGCGCTCGCGGGCCCGCGCCCGGAAGACGGCGTGCGCTTCGAGGACGTGGGTTTTGCCTATCCTGGAGCGGATCTCCCGGCCATCGAGCGCGTGACGCTGCACCTCAAGCCGGGCTCTAGCCTCGCCCTGGTCGGCGAGAACGGCTCCGGCAAGACGACGCTGATCAAGCTGCTGACGCGGCTCTATTCGCCCACGACGGGGCGGGTGCTGCTCGATGGCCGCGACCTGCGCGAATGGGACGAGGCGACGCTGCGGCGGCGGATCGGCGTGATCTTCCAGGACTTCGCCCGCTACCAGATGCTGGTCGGCGAGAACATCGGTGCCGGCGACGAGCCGTCCTTCGAGGACGAGGCGCGCTGGCGCAGCGCGGCGGACAAGGGGCGCGCCGCCGAGTTCATCGAGGGGCTGCCGGCGGGCTATCGCACGCAGCTCGGCAAGTGGTTCAAGGACGGCCGCGAACTCTCCGGCGGGCAGTGGCAGAAGATCGCGCTGTCGCGGGCCTTCATGCGCATGCAGGCCGACATCCTGGTGCTGGATGAACCGACGGCCGCCATGGATGCGCAGGCCGAGGCCGAGGTGTTCGAGCATTTCCGGCAGCTGGCGCGCGACCGTATCACGATCCTGATCTCGCACCGGTTCTCCACCGTGCGCATGGCGGACCAGATCGCGGTGATCGATGGCGGCCGGATCACGGAACTCGGCAGCCACGAAGAACTGATGCGTCGCGATGGCGCCTACGCGCGCCTGTTCACGCTGCAGGCCCGCGGCTACCGCTAGGGCAGCGCGCTCTCAGCGGTCGGTGGCGACAGCGGGCGCGATGAAGTCGGTGAACTGCAGCGCCGCGAGCCGGGCATAGAGCGGGTTGCTCGCCACCAGTTCCGCATGCGGGCCCATGGCCACGATCCGTCCCTGGTCCATCACGACGATGCGATCCGCCTTGAGCACTGTCGCGAGACGGTGCGCGATGATGATCGTGGTGCGGGTCGACATCAGGCCCTCGAGGGCGTGCTGCACCGCGCGCTCGCTTTCGGCGTCCAGTGCGCTGGTGGCCTCGTCGAGCAGCAGGATCGGCGGGTTCTTGAGGATCGCCCGTGCGATGGCGATGCGCTGCCGCTGCCCGCCCGAGAGGCGCGCGCCGCGCTCGCCCAGGAAGGTCTCATAGCCCTCGGGAAGCCGGCGGATGAACTCGTCGGCCGCCGCCGCCTGCGCGGCGGCCTCGACCTCGGCGTCGCTGGCGCCTGGCCGGCCATAGCGGATGTTCTCGCGGGCGCTCGCCCCGAACAGCACGGTGTCCTGCGGCACCAGGCCGATGCGCTGGCGGATCGCGCCGGGTTCGGCCTGCGCGACGTCCACGCCATCGATCAGGATGCGGCCCTGCTGCGGATCATAGAAACGCAGCAGCAGCTGGAAGGTGGTGGTCTTGCCGGCGCCCGAAGGTCCCACGAAGGCGATCGTCTCGCCCGGCTCGATGCTCAGCGAGAAGTCCTCGAGCGCGGCGCTGTCCGGCCGCGACGGATAGCTGAAGCGCACGTGGTCGAATTCGATCCGGCCGGCAGGCTGCCCAGGCTGCACGGCGGGCAGCGGTGTCGGTGCCGCGGGCGCCACGATCGCGGGTGTCGCGTGCAGCAGTTCCACGAGCCGCTCCATGGCGCCCGCCGCGCGTTGCACCTCGCTCCACATTTCGCTGAGCGAGGCCGCGGCGATGCCGGCATACACGGCCAGCAGCAGGAACTGGCCGAGTTCGCCGCCGGTCATGCGGCCGGCGAGCACCTGGTGGGCGCCGAACCACAGCACCAGCGTGATGGCGCCGAACACCAGCATGGTGGAGACGGCCGTGAGCCAGGCGCGGACGCGCGTGCGCGTCACCGCGACGTCGAAGGAATCCTCCACCGCGCCGGCGTAGCGCCGGCCGTGCAGTTCCTCGAGGGTGAAGGCCTGTACGGTCTGGATCGCGTTCAGCGTCTCGCCGGCGAGGCCGCTGGTGTCGGCGATCCTGTCCTGCGAACTGCGCGAGAGCTTGCGCAGCCGGCGCCCCAGCACGATCAGCGGCACGATGACCACCGGGATGGCCACCAGGATCAGCAGCAGCAGCTTGAGGTTCGTGATCGCCAGCAGCACCAGCGAGCCGACGAGGTTGATCGAGGAACGCAGCGCTATCGAGAGCCCCACGCCCGCGATGGACTGCACCAGCGTGGTGTCGGTGGTGAGCCGTGAGAGGACTTCGCCGGTGCGCGTGACCTCGAAGAACTGCGGGTCCATGCGGATGACGCGCTGGTAGACCGCCGCGCGCAGGTCCGCCACCACGCGTTCGCCCAGCCAGGTGACGATGTAGAAGCGCAGCGCCGCGAAGACGCCGAACAGGACGGCCACGCCCAGGAAAGCGATGAAGTAGCCGTTGATGGTCTCGGCGCTGCCCGCGGCCATGCCGCGATCGATCAGGCCCTTGAGGGCGATGGGCAGGGCGAGCATCGAACCCGAGGCCGCCAGCAGCGCCAGCATCGCGGCCACCAGCACCCGGCGGTAGGGCCGCAGGAACGGGATCAGCGCGACCAGGGGTCGCGGCGAGCGCGACTTCGGACGGTCGGAGAGGTACGCGTCTTCAGCCATGAGGGTTCCGGTCCCCGGGTCAGCGGTTGCCGAGCGCTTCGAGGCGTGCGAGACGCTCCTCGAGTTCCTCGAGTCTGCGTTCCAGTTCGGCGACGGTGGTCGTGGCCTCGTCGCTTCCGGCTTGAGGCAGCGGCGCCGACTCTTTGGCGGCGCGGGACGCCGCGCGCGCCGGGAGCTCGTCGAAGCAGTGGGCGTAACGCGCGTCGCGCCGGCCTGGTTCGCGCTCGAGGCGGGCCACGAACGGGCCGTCGGGGCGCGCCGCGAGGCCTTCGAGCACGCGCTCGGTCTCGGTGGAGTCGATCAGCGGCGCCATGCGGGCGGCGCGGCTGCGCAGTTCCCCCGGGGTCTGCGGGCCGCGCAGCAGCAGTTCGCAGAGCAGGGCGAGTTCCTGCGGCGAGAAACGCAGCGTGCCGTACTCGGTGTTGCAGAAACGGTGCTGGAATTTCGGGACGCGGCTGCCGAACCCCGATTTCTCGACGACGAGGTGGCGTCTTGCCAGCGCATCGAGCGTTTCCTGCACCGCTTTTTCGCTCAGCGACAGCAGCGGGTCACGGTTGCTCTTCTGGTTGCAGGCGTTGACCAGTGCGTTCAGCGACAGCGGGTACTGGTCGGGGGTCGTGATTTCCTTTTCGATGAGGCAGCCGACGATGCGTGCCTCGACCGGTCCGAGCTTGAGGTTCATGCCCGCAGTATAGAGAAACCCGGCTCTTCAGACCCGCAGCACGAGTTTGCCGGTCCCGCTGGCGTCGATCCGCCAGGCGCGGCGCGTGTCCATGGTCTTCAGGGCCGCGCGGTGGCCTCGACGAACGCACGCAGGCGCGCGTTGAAGGCTTCCGGGGCATCGATGAACGGGGCGTGGCCGGCGCCCTCCATGACCTCGACGCGCCCCTGTGGAAGCTGTCCGGCGGCGGTGCGCAGCACCTCGGCCGACTGCGAGCCGTCCTGTGCGCCCACCAGGAACAGGACCGGGCCGGTGAGGCGCGGGATCACGTCCTGGTTGGCCAGCGAGAGCCCGGACATCGCCCGCTGGGCGTAGACCGGCAGCATCTGGTGGGTGGCAAACATGATCTCCTGCAGGTCCGGCGGAGCCGGCTGTGCGGTCATCAGCCTGACGAAACCGCGGCCCGAGGCGATCTGCGCCTCGATGTCCGGCACCATCGCCCGTCTGGCCTCGCGCTGTCGGGCGAACCGCTCGAGGGTTGCGGCGTCGGTGGGTTCAGGGGGCAGTCCTGCATTCGAGCCCACGAGCACGAGCCCCGCGAGGTCGCCGACGCCGTGGTGGCGGGCGTAATGGACCGCGATGTAGCCGCCGAAGGACCAGGCCACGAGCACCGGTCGCTTGAGCCCGCGTTCACGAATGACCGTCGCGACGTCATCGGCCCAGACGCGGGTGCCGGAATAGGACTGTTCGTCCCAGGGCTTGCCCGAGCAGCCGTGGCCCCGCAGGTCCAGCGCCACGATCCTGAAGTCCCGGGCCAGGTCGGATTCGAACTGGCGCTTGAAGACGGCCTGGCTCTGCGAATAGCCGTGGATGAACAGCAGTTCGCGGCCGGCCGGGTTGCCGGTCTCGAAGACGCAGAGCGGGACGCCGTCCGGCGCGGTGACGAAGTCGTGGAGCGGGCCCGCCGCCGCCGCGGGGGCGGCGATCAGCGAGGCCGTCGCGCTGCCCAGCAGCAGTGCGCACAGCAGCGCGGCGCGGTGCCGCACCGGGGGTGATTCAGGCCGGGACGGTGTCCGTGGATTCATGCGACCGAGCATACTGCGAAGGCAGCACACCCGTGTATCGCCGGAACATGCGGGCGAAGTACGAGCCATCGTGGAAACCCACCGCGAAGGCGATCTCCGTTACCGGCGCCGAGCCTTCGCGCAGCCGCTTGCAGGCCTCGAGGATGCGGAAACGCAGCAGGTACTCGCGGAAGGTGATGCCGAAGGCCGCATGGAAGCTGCGGCTGAACTGGAAGCGGCTGAGGCCGCAGAACCGGGCGATCGCGCTGGCGGGAAACTTCTCGTGGAAGTGCTCGCGCACGAACTCCGGTGCGCGCAGCACCGCGACCAGGGAGCCGGCCAGCCTGGGCACGCCTTCGGGCGACAGGGTGGATTCCGGGAGCACGATCGCCCGGGGGCTCGCATTGGTGAGGTCGGTGTCTTGATCCAGCAGCATTAGGGTGCCCCTATCATCCTAGAGCCATAACGTCTCGAATATAGGGCAATAATGTACTGCTGTGTGATTAAGATTCCTTAACAAATGCCGAGCGCAAACGTTTCCGGTCCGGGAAAAATGCGTAAGTAGTTGATCCGGATAAGGCCATGAGATAGGCGGGCAGGGATGTTTCGGCTAGACTGGCGATCGAAATTTCACGGATCGCCTCATGCCAGAAGCATCGGAAAGCTTCGACGCCGCCTTCTCCAAGGCCGTCGACCTGGGCAACAAGATTGCCGACAAGGACAAGGACGCGGACCTCTGGGACATCGCGGACGGCCTGCTGGCCGGCGCACTGCAATACTGGCTCTATTCGCGCCAGCCCTGCGGTGATCCGCGGTGCCAGGACTGCATGCCGATCAGCACCGCCGAGGGCCGCATGGCCGAACTCAAGCGGCTGATGGACGAACTCGCCTCCGAAAGCGAGTACTTCCACACGCCCACCGACGCGAACGCCGGCCGGGCCTGAACCTCAGCCGTCCCCGGCCCGACTCGCATCCTCGAGCGCCGCCTCGAGGATGGCCATGCCTTCGGCCAGCAACCCGTCCGTGATGGTCAGCGGGGGCAGGAAGCGGATCACGTTGGAATAGATTCCGCAGGACAGCAGCAGCAGGCCGCGGCGGCCCGCCGCCTGCACCAGCGCACGCGTGAGTTCGGCGTTCGGGCGCTGCGCATCGCGCTCGTGCACCAGTTCCATGGCCACCATCGCGCCCAGGCCGCGCACTTCGCCGATGCTGCGCGAGCGGCTCTGCAGGTCCGACAGGCGGGCCTGCAGCAGGGAGCCGATCCGCCCGGCGCGTTCGCAGAGGCGTTCCTCCTCGATCACATCCAGGACCGCGAGTCCCGCCGCGCAGCCCAGTGGCGACCCCGCATAGGTGCCGCCGAGGCCGCCGGGGTTGGGGGCATCCATGATGCCGGCACGGCCGATCACGGCTGACAGGGGCACCCCTCCGGCGAGGCTCTTGGCGACCGTCACCAGGTCAGGCACCACGCCCGAATGCTCGATGGCAAACAGCCGGCCCGTCCGTGCGAAACCCGTCTGGATCTCGTCGACGATCAGCACCATGCCGTGTGCATCGCAGAGCGCGCGCAGGCGCTGCAGGAATTCCGGTGGCGCGATGTAGAAGCCGCCTTCGCCGAGCACGGGTTCGACGATGATCGCCGCCACGCGCTGCGGGTCGACGTCGGCCTTGAACAGCGTGTCGAGCGCGCGAAAGCTGTCGTCGACGCTGATGCCGTGATAGGCCATGGGGTAGGGCGCGTGATGCACCTCGGGCAGCAGCGTGCCGAAGCCGCTCTTGTAGGGCTGCACCTTGCCCGTGAGGCTCATGCACGCGAGCGTGCGGCCGTGGAATGCGCCGCTGAAGGCGATCACGGCCGAGCGCCCGGTATGGAAGCGCGCGATCTTGACGGCGTTTTCCACCGCTTCGGCGCCGGTGGTCAGGAACAGCGTCTTCCAGGCTCCCGGGCCGGGCGCCAGGGCGTTCAGGCGTTCCGCGAGGGCGACATAACCCTCGTAGGGAGTGACCTGGAAACAGGCGTGGGAGAACTCCTGCAGCTGCGCCGCAACGGCCGCCTGCACGCGCGGATGCAGGTGGCCGGTGTTGAGCACCGCGATGCCGCTCGCGAAGTCGATGTAGCGCCGACCCTCGACGTCCCAGAGTTCGGCGTTGGCGGCGCGCTTCGCGTAGACCTGCAGCGAATTCGACACGCCGCGCGGAACGGCTTCGGCGCGGCGGCGGGCGAGTTCGGCGTTGGTCGGCATGGCGGTCGCCACCCGTGGGGCCAGCGCCCCGCGGTTCAGGCCTTGGTGGAGTCCGCGGCCTTGTGGATCGCGGCCCGGATGCGCTGGTAGGTGCCGCAGCGACACAGGTTGCCGGACATGGCCGAGTCGATGTCGGCATCGGTCGGCTTCGGCGTCCTGGCGAGCAGCGCCACGGCGGACATGATCTGCCCGGACTGGCAGTACCCGCACTGCGGCACGTCGAGCTCGATCCATGCCTTCTGTACGGGATGGCTGCGGTCCGCCGAGAGGCCCTCGATGGTGGTGACGGGCTGTTCGCCCACCGCGCTCACCGGGGTGACGCAGGAGCGGATGGGTTCGCCGCCCAGATGCACCGTGCAGGCACCGCACAGCGCCATGCCGCAACCGTACTTGGTACCGGTGAGGCCGATGGTGTCGCGAAGGACCCAGAGCAGTGGGGTCTCGGGGTCCACGTCGACCTCGATTGCCTTGCCATTGACGTTTAACTTGATCATCGCGGGAAGCCTCCTGATGGATCCCAGTGCGGGTAGCCGGAACGCCCGCCCCCCTCTGGTAGAATTTAACCGCTTTCTTGCCCGCCGACGAGGATCTCACCTTGACCGCCACGCCGAATCCCTCCGCCGCCGAGTCCCCGCCCCTCCGTACCGACGTGGTGATCGTCGGCGCGGGCCCCTGCGGGCTGTTCCAGGTCTTCGAACTCGGGCTGCTCGGGATCAAGGCCCATGTCCTCGATTCGCTCAAGGCGCCCGGCGGGCAGTGCACCGAACTCTATCCGGACAAGCCGATCTACGACATCCCGGCGCTGCCGGTCTGCGGCGCCCAGGAACTGGTCGACCGCCTGATGCAGCAGATCAAGCCCTTCGACCCGCAGTTCCACCTCGGCGAGGAAGTCCTCGAGGTGGCGCCGCAGCCCGACCGGCGCTTCCGTGTGGCCACGTCCGCCGGGACGGTGTTCGACGCCGGCGCCATCGTGATCGCTGCGGGCGTGGGCTCCTTCCAGCCGCGGCGCATCGGCGTGCCGGGCAGCGAGGCCTTCGAGGGCACGCAGATCCACTACCGGGTCAGGAGCGCGGCGGACTACCGCGGCCAGCATCTGCTCATCTTCGGGGGTGGGGATTCGGCGCTCGACTGGGCGATCGACTTCGCGCCGACCGCGGCGTCGCTGACCCTCGTGCACCGGCGTGCCGAGTTCCGTGCCGCCCCGGCGTCCGTCGCGAAGATGCGCGAGCTCGAGGCACAGGGTCGCCTGCAGTTCATCGAGGGGCTGGCCGAATCACTGATCCTCGAGGGCGACCGCCTCGCCGGCATCCAGGTCAAGGGCGCCGACGGCGTCCTGCACCCGGTCGCGGCCGATCACGTGTTTGCCTTCTTCGGCCTGCACCCGAAACTCGGTCCGGTGGCCGAATGGGGCATGGAGCTCGAGAAGAAGGCGCTGCGGGTCGACACCGAGAAATTCCAGACCAGCGTGCCCGGGATCTTCGCCGTGGGCGACATCAATACCTACCCCGGCAAGAAGAAGCTGATCCTCTCCGGCTTCCACGAGGCGGCGCTGGCCGCGTTCGGCATCCAGTCCTGGCTGTTCCCCGAGAAAAAGCAGTTCCTGCAGTACACGACCACCAGTCCCGTGATGCAGAAGCGTCTCGGCGTGACGGCCACTTGACCGTGCTGCGCGAGCCCGCGATGGATCCGCGCCTTGCCGACCTGCTGGGGCAACTCGAGCTCGAGCGGCTCGAGGTGAACCTGTTCCGCGGCGCGTGCCGCGACTTCGGCAGTCCCCAGGTCTACGGCGGGCAGGTGCTGGCGCAGGCGCTGATGGCCGCCTATTCGACGATCGAAGGGCGCACCGTGCATTCGCTGCACGCCTATTTTCTGCGGCGCGGCGACTTCAACCTGCCGATCGTCTACCAGGTCGATCGCAGCCGCGATGGCCACTCGTTCTCCTCGCGCCGCGTGATCGCCATCCAGAACGGCGCGCAGATCTTCACGTTCTCCGCTTCCTTCCAGGTGCCCGAGCCGGGGCTTGAGCACCAGTCCGCCATGCCGCAGGTGCCGCAGCCGGAGGCCTTGCAGGCCTGGCGGCCGCCCGCCGAGGAAATCCTCGCCCGGCTGCCGGCGAAGCAGCGCGAATTTCTGGTGCGCGAGCGGCCCTTCGAGCTGCGCCCCGTCGAGCAGACGGACTTCCTGGATCCACGGCCGGCCGCCCCCCTGCAGCATGTCTGGGTGCGCGCCGTGGACCGCGTGCCCGACGATCCGCAGCTGCACGATTGCATGCTCGCCTACGTCGCGGACTTCGGGCTGCTGATGACCGCACTGCTGCCGCATGGGCTCGTCCACGGCTTCGGCAGGACAATGACCGCCAGCATCGACCACGCGATGTGGTTTCATCGACCCTTCAGGATCGATGACTGGCTGCTCTACGCCATGGACAGCCCCAGCGCCTCGGGTGCCCGCGGGTTCACGCGCGGCAGCTTCTACACGCGCGATGGCAGGCTGGTGGCGAGCACCGTCCAGGAAGGCCTGATTCGCGTCGGCCGGGAGTGAACCCGTCCGGAACGTTTTTCGATGACCACACCACACGGAATCAAAAGATGATCAAGCGAACCCTGATGATCGCCCTCGTGGCCCTGGCCGCGTCGCAGTCCGTCACCGTTTCCGCGCAGACGGCCGCCGCCGCCGATGCGCCGGATCTCAAGCGTGGCAAGCTGCTCTACATCCAGTGCCGTGCCTGCCACGAACTGAAGGCCGACCAGCCGCACAAGGTCGGTCCCAACCTCGCCGGGCTGCTGGGCAGCAAGGGCGCCTCGGCCGAGGACTTCACCTACTCAAGCGCGTTGAAGGCTGCCAACCTGACCTGGGATCTGAAGACCCTGGACCGCTGGCTCGAGAAGCCGAGCGCGGTGGTGCCGGGCAACGCGATGGCCTTCGCCGGCATCGCCAACCCCAAGGATCGCGCCTCGCTGCTCGCCTACATCGTCAGCGAGACGACGGCGAAGTAGACGAGCGTGATCGCCAGCGCGACCGTGCTGATGCACAGCAGCAGCAGGGCGAGCGGGATGCCGACCAGCAGCGCGAAGCTGCGCCGCTCGGTCCGGCGCGGCTCCGCGAGCCAGCGCTCCAGCAGCGCGCGGTTGCGGAGGTTCGCCTTGAAGGCGGCATCGAACAGGTCGCCGGCGAGCGGGATCGTTCCGACCAGCGCATCGATCGCGACGTTGGCCAGCATGCGCCACTGCACGGCGGCCGGCGCGCCCAGGCGGCGCGCGACCAGCAGTCCGTAGGCGGCGAAGAGCGCCCCGAGCACGTCGCCGGCCGCAGGCACCACGCCCAGCAGCGCGTCGATCCCGAAACGCCACGAGGTGCCTGGCACGCGGAACGCGCTGTCCAGGGTTTCACAGAGTCGCTGGTAACGGGCCCATTGCCGCGCCTGCGCCGCGGGCAGGGGTGGGGTCGCAGGGCTGGGCGGAGTGGGGGCCATCGATGCCGAGGGGCTGCTCAGGGCAGGCCGCGGATCTGCGCGTCGATGATCGGGTTGAGCCGCGCCGGGTCTTCCATCATCAGGAAGTGCCCGGTGCCCGGTACCACCACGGCACGGAAGGTCGGCGCGAACCCGCGGATGCGCTCTTCCTGGGTCGGCGGCCCGAGATCCGAATTGATGGCGATGATGGGGACCCGGACGTCGGCCATCGCGCGCACGCCGTCCCAATCGTTCAGCGCCTGTACGGAGGGAATCGCTACCTCGGGAGGCGCCTGCGACATGTCCTCGGCGATGCGCCGGACGAGCGCGGGGTCGGCGTCAGGCCTGAAGAACATCGCCTTCACCATCTCGCGGGTGCTGCCTGCGAAATCCTTGCGCATGCCTTCCATCCTGCGCGCCGTGTCGGCCGCGGGCGGGCGCGGCAGTCCGGGGCTCTTGAGCGTATCCAGGCCGATCACGCCCGCGACCCGCGGCGCCAGGCGGCGCGCGGCCTCGACGGCGACCGGACCGCCCATCGAATGCCCGACGAGCACGATGCGCGAGGGCGAAGACGAGGCGAGATCCTCGACCGCTGCCACCACGTCGTCGCCGAATGCGGCCATGGACCATTGATCGCGCGTGGCGGTCGAACGGCCGTGGCCTGCCAGGTCGATGGTCAGTACGGTGTAGCGTGAGGCGAGCTCGTCTAGCTGCGCATCCCAGTAGCTCGAGTCGCATGACCAGCCATGGATCAGAACCACCAGGGGTTCGCCGCTGCCGCGCACGCGGTAGTGGATGGACGAGCCGTCGCGTGACCGGGTGACGCGTGGCGTCCCGCGGCTCGCCGGCGCGATGGCCGTACCCGCGGCCGCTGCTGCCGCTGCCGCCGCCGCCGACGCAGCGTCCGCCGCCGCCGCCGCGGCG
>CAJACZ010000123.1 GCA_903938365.1 uncultured Pseudomonadota bacterium
AGCGACCTCGAAGCCCTCCTCCGGGGGCAACCCCGGCCCGCCGGCGCCGCGCGCGAGCTGGCTCGCGGGGTACTGCTTCCATTCGCGGAGCAGCAGCTCGCCGGAAGCCACCACGATCTGCAGCACGTTGCCGTAGTCGGCAATGATCGGCGTCATGTCGCCCTCGAAGTACGAGGCCTCGCCGGCCCAGCACCCGGCGGCACGCGCCCAGAAGCCCTGCGCAGCCATGCGACCGCCCCTCAGACCGCGTCGGGAATCGTGGAGCGCGTCGGCGCGGCGCCGGGGGCGACGTAGATGCCCCGCTCGAGGTAACCCTCGATGCGACGCTTGAGTTCGCGCGCGCCGGAATACGGATTGACCTGCGGATCGCCGGCCCAGAGATCGTTCGGCAGGCCGACGTCGCCCGCATAGACGTTCGCGTACACCGCGGGGTCGTCCCACAGGCCAAGATTCACGAAGGGGTTCGCCCGCGCCCGCCGCAGCGCCGCAAGGTCGATGTTGACGCGGAAGGCCACCGGCCCCGGCCCGTCCACGGTGCCTTCGACCGTGCCGTCGAAGCGGACGATGCGCGAATGCCCGCGTCGGAAATAGGTGTACAGCTCGGAATCGTGGCTGAGGTGCTCGCCACCCTCCAGTGCGGAGAGCACGTAGCAGGTGTTCTCGAAGGCGCGCAGGCGCCGGCCCGCGTCCCACACTTCGCGCCCCGCGCCGCCGTGCGGCTCGGACGTGGAGTGCAGGATCACCTCGGCGCCCGCGCGGCGCAGCCCATGCGCCACTTCGGGAATCATGTTGTCGAAGCAGATCATGTTGGCGAGCCGACCCAGCGGCGTGTCCGCAACCGGAAACAGCGCATCGTCGCCGAACACATCGAGGTACTGCGAAAGCACGCTGCCCGGCGTCGTGTCGGGCAGCAGGCCCCAGACATCGGCACACTGGTTCTTGCGATAGGTGTGGACGAGGTTGCCGGAGTCGTCCACCAGGAACGCCGAGTTGAACACGCGTCCCGGCATCTTCGGGTGGGTCTCGAAGTTCTGGAAGGCCATGTAGACCTTGTTCCGCTGCGCAAACTCCCCGATCCGGTCAAAGATCGGGTCGCTGCTCGTCAGCGACAGCCGCGCCATGTCGTCGACCGTGCGCTGCACGCCGCCGATGCCGCCCGGACCGGTGAGCCAGAATTCCGGGAAGACGCAGATGCGCACCGAGGGAATGTTGGCGCGCGAACCCGCCAGATCCAGCGATTCCTCGAGGTTCCTCATCATGATCGCGCGCGCGTCGATCGACCGGTCCAGCGGGATCAGCCGCGGGCATTCCTGCACCAGCAGCGCTTCGTACTGTTCCTCGTGCTTCGGGTGGCGCGACGGCGGCAGAGCCCGCTCGCGCAGGCGCTGCTGAGCCTCGCTGCGCCACTGACCGGCGGTCACCGGAGCCTCCCGGACCTGGCCCGCCGCTGCCGCAGCCGCCGCATCGCGCTGGTAGCCGCGAGCGTAGGTGTTGGCCCGCACGATCGCCGGGAAGGACTTGTGCGGATTGACGCGCATGCGGCGCAGCATCTGCAGGTCGTAGTCCGGGTGCACGAAGTCCTCGGCCCCGCGGGCACGCACCGTGGCGCCGGTCGGCGAATACAGCGCCGTCGCGGGCGGCAGGCCGCAGGCCACGCCAGCCCGGCGCACGCTGGACGCGCTGGCGGTCGCCACGTAACAGGCGTTGTCGCCGGCGCGCACGAAACGGGACAACTGACGGATGTCGAAGAGGTCGTCCGAACGCTCCGTCGCCGGGTTCAGGATGAGCTCGGCGCCGTGGAACACCAGCGCGCGTGCGTACGGCGTGTAGAGGATGTCCTCGCCGGGCAGCAGCCCCACCTGCCCGAACGGCGTCGCGACCACCGCGAAGGGCGCCTCGCGGCCTAGCGCGGAACCGGTGTTGTCGAAACCATTGACCAGCTCGGGCGTGATCTTGGCGGTACGCAGGCGCAGCCGCCCGTCATCCCCGACCAGGAACGCGACGATCGACGGCTTCGCGGCGGCTGCCCCGCCGGTCTCAGCCTGGGCGCAGACCCGCGCAGAACCGGCAATCCATACGCCCGTCGCCCGCGCCAGCGAGCCGACGAGATCGAGCAGCTGCGCTTCGGTGGGCGCCTCTACGCCGGAGGAGGCTTGCGGCAACAGCACCAGCACAGGCCCTGCCTCGAGCTGCGTGCGGCACGCGGCATCGCGGGCCACCGCCAGCACGGCCTGCAGTTCGAGCAGCGAATCGAAGCAGCTCCAGTCGCGCTGCGACAGAACGAGTGTG
>CAJACZ010000124.1 GCA_903938365.1 uncultured Pseudomonadota bacterium
CGCGATCTCTGCACGCCCGCGGAACTCGAAGCCATGGCGGATCGCTGGGCGGTCGTCGCCTGTCTGGGCCGCGGCATGCCCTACCGGGAGATCCACCGCATCACCGGAGTCAGCGTCACCACCATCGGCAGGGTGGCGCGCTGCATGGCGGACGGCAATGGCGGCTACGGACTCGCCGCCCGCCGGCTCGAGACCGCGGCGCACGACACGTCGACCAGCCGCTGACCGGCGCCGCGCCCGAGCCCCTCTTCCCCCCAGCCCACCACGTTGCCGACCCCTATGGACAAAGACCTCCGACTCAAGCTTGCCGTGCAGAAATCCGGCCGGCTCACCGATCACTCCGTGGACCTGCTCGTGCGCTGCGGCCTGAAGGTCTCGCGCGCCAAGGACCAGCTGTTCGGGCACGGCGAGAACATGCCGCTGGACCTGCTGTTCGTGCGCGACGACGACATCCCCGACCTGGTCGAGGAAGACGTCTGCGACCTCGGGCTGGTCGGCCTGAACGTCATCGAGGAGCGGCGGCTCGAACTTGCGGCGCGCGGCCATGCCGCCCGTTTCTCGGTGCTGCGCGCGCTCGACTTCGGGCGCTGCCGCCTCAGCCTGGCGGCACCGGAGGGTTCGCCGATCGATCGCCCGGCGGCGCTGGAGGGCAAGCGCATCGCGACCACCTATCCCTACATCCTCGGGCGCTACCTGCGGGAGCGCGGCATCCAGGCGGAGATCGTGACACTCTCGGGCTCGGTCGAGATCGCGCCGCGCCTCGGCCGCGCCGATGCCATCTGCGACCTCGTCTCCACGGGATCGACACTGATCGCGAACCGGCTGCGCGAGATCGAAACGGTGCTCGAAAGCCACGCGGTGCTGATCCGCACGCCCGTCGCGCTGCCGACGACCAAGGACGAGTGGGTACAGCGGCTGCTGATGCGCATCGATGGCGTGCAGCAGGTGAAGGAAAGCAAGTACATCATGCTGCACGCGCCGCGCTCGGCACTGGCCCAGATCCGCAGCCTGCTGCCGGGCAGCGAGTCGCCCACGATCATTCCGCTCGAAGGTCACCCCGACAAAGTCGTGGTGCACGCCGTGTGCCGCGAAAACGTGTTCTGGGAAACCCTCGAAAGCCTGAAGAAGGCCGGCGCGAGTTCGCTGCTGGTGCTGCCCGTGGAGAAAATGCTCGCATGAGCCTGCAGATCCTCGACTGGTCGGCGCTCGATGCGCCCGGGCGGCGCGCCGCCCTCGCGCGCCCCTCTGCCGAAGACAGCGGCGAAGTGCTCGCCGCGGTGCGCGCGATCGTCGCGCGCGTGCGCGAACAGGGCGACGCGGCACTGCGTGAATACTCCCTGCGCTTCGACGGCCACGCCCCCGGGACACTGCGCGTCGGCGCAGCCGAGATCGACGCCGCCATGGGTCGCGTCGACCCCAAAGGCATCGCCGCACTGGAACGCGCGGTGGCCAACGTGCGGCGTTTCCACGAGGCACAGGTCCTGGCCCCGCTGTCGCTCGAGACCACTCCCGGTGTGCGCTGCGAGCGCATCGTCCGGCCGATCGCCGCCGTCGGGCTCTACGTGCCCGCAGGCAGCGCGCCGCTGCCTTCCGCACTGATCATGGCCGCCGTCCCCGCGGCGATCGCGGGCTGCCCGCGCCGCGCCCTCTGCACGCCGCCGGGCAAGGAGGGCCGCATCGACGCTGCGATCCTGGTGGCGGCGCGGCTCTGCGGCGTGGACGAGATCTACCGGGTGGGCGGTGCCCAGGCCGTGGCCGCCCTCGCCTACGGTACGGAATCGATCCCGAAGGTGGACAAGATCTTCGGCCCGGGCTCGGCATGGGTCACGGCCGCCAAACAGGTGGCTGCAGCGGACCCTGCCGGCGCGGCGCTCGACCTGCCGGCAGGCCCTTCCGAAGTGCTGGTCATCGCCGATCACTCGGCGCGCGCGGAGTTCGTGGCCGCGGACCTGCTGGCGCAGGCCGAGCATGACCCGCTCGCGCAGGCGATCCTGCTGACGCCCTCGCGGGAACTCGCGCTGGCGGTCGCCGCTGCCGTCGAACGCCAGCGTCCTGCGCTGTCCCGTGCCGCCATCCTCGATCGTTCGGTTGCGCAGAGCCGGGCCATCGTGGTGCGCGACCTTGCGGAAGCCATGTCCGTGTCCAACGACTACGCACCAGAGCACCTGATCCTGTCGGTTGAGCAGCCGCGCGAGTGGCTGGCGCAGGTGAGCAGCGCGGGCTCGGTGTTCCTCGGTCACTGGACGCCCGAGCCGATGGGTGACTACTGCTCTGGAACCAACCATGTGCTGCCGACCTACGGCTACGCGCGCGCCTACAGCGGCCTTTCGCTGCTCGACTTCGTCAAGCGCATCACCGTGCAGGAAATCACGCCCGCCGGTCTGCGCGAACTCGGACCCACGGCGGTGACTCTGGCGGGCCTTGAAGGGCTCGACGCCCACGGCGCGGCGGTGCAGCTGCGGCTCGACGCGCTGGCCGCGGAGTCTGCGCCATGAACGATCCGCTGCAGCTCGCCCGCCCGGAGATACTCGCCCTCAAGCCCTACGAGCACGCCGCCTGGGATCCGGCGCTCGAGCGCCTGCACGCCAACGAAGCGCCCTGGCCGCCGCTGGCACACGCGGGCGACGCGCCGCTCAACCGCTATCCGGAACCCCAGCCACGTGCGCTGGTGGCGCGGCTGGCGGCGCTGTATGGCGTGGAGCCATCGCGCCTGCTGGTGGGCCGCGGCAGCGACGAGGCCATCGACCTGCTCACCCGCGCCTTCTGCGCCGCTGGCCACGACTCGGTGGTGGTGTGTCCGCCGACCTTCGGCATGTATGCCGTGGCGGCCAGCATCCAGGGCGCCTCCGTCATCGACGTGCCGCTGCGGCGCGACGCGGGTTTCGCGCTCGACACGCCGGCGGTGATCGCCGCCCTGCGCCCGGGCGTCAAGCTCGTCTACCTGTGCTCGCCGAACAACCCCACCGGCAACCTGATCCCGGAAACGGACGTAGTGGCCGTGCTGCGTGCCGCGGCAGGACGCGCGCTCGTCGTGGTCGACGAAGCCTACATGGAGTTCGCCGGCTCGCCGGGCTTCGCCTCGCGGCTCGACGAGTTCCCGCACCTCGTCGTGCTGAAGACGCTCTCCAAGGCCCACGGACTGGCCGGAGCCCGCATCGGCGCGCTGCTCGCGATGCCGCAGGTGGTCGCCCTGCTGCGCAAGATCATCCCGCCCTACGCCATTCCGCAACCCACGGTGGAAGCCGTCATGCAGGCGCTGGAGGAGCCGCAGCTCGCGGTGACCCGCGAGCGCGTCGCCACGGTGGTGCACGAGCGCGAACGCCTCGCCGTCGCGCTCGCCGCGACGCCCGGGGTCGAGCGCGTATGGCCGAGCGCCGGCAATTTCCTGCTGGTCGACTTCGCCGACGCCGGTGCCGCATTTACGGCGATCTGCGGGGCAGGCCTGCTGGTGCGGGACTTCCGCAGCAAGCCTGGCCTCGCCCGTGCGCTGCGCATCACCGTGGGATCGCCGACCCAGAACGACCGACTGATCCGGAGCCTGCAGGCATGAAAGTTTTGTTCGTGGATCGCGACGGTACGCTCGTCGAGGAGCCGCCCGACGAGCAGGTCGATGCGCTCGACAAGATCCGCTTCCTCCCCGGCGTGTTCGCAGCGCTGGCGGAACTGCGCGCCGCGGGATTCCGCCTCGCCATGGTGACCAACCAGGACGGGCTCGGCACCGCGAGCTTCCCCGCGCCCAGCTTCGAGCTGCCGCACCGTTTCATCCTCGATGCCTTCAGCAGCCAGGGCGTGGAATTCGACGCGGTCTTCATCTGCCCGCACCGGCCCTCCGACGGCTGCGCCTGCCGCAAGCCGCAGACCACCCTGGTGGACGCCTGGATCCGCGAACAGGGTGTGGACCTTGCGCGCAGCGCCGTGATCGGCGATCGCGACACGGACCTGCAGTTCGCCCGCAACCTGGGCATCCGCGGGGTTCGCGTGCGACGCCACGGCGACCCTTCCGAAACCTGGCCGGCGCTCGTCGCGGAGCTGCTGGCCCGCCGCGCCGCAGTGCACCGGCGGACCAACGAGACCGACATCAGGGTGCGGGTCGACCTGGATGCCACGACACCGCTGCGCGCCAGCACCGGCATCGGGTTCTTCGACCACATGATCGAGCAGCTGGGCAAGCACGGCGGCTTCTCGCTCGAGCTCGACTGCAGCGGCGACCTGCACATCGACGAACACCACACCGTCGAGGACTGCGCGCTGGCGCTGGGCGAAGCGCTGCGTCGCGCCCTGGGCGACAAGCGCGGCATCGCCCGCTACGGATTCCTGCTGCCGATGGACGAAGCGCGGGCCCAGGTCGCGATCGATCTGTCCGGTCGCAGCCATGCAGTGTTCGAGGGGCGCTTCGGCCGGGAGCAGGTAGGCACGCTGCCCACCGAACTGGTGCCGCATTTCTTCCGCTCGCTGGCGGATGCCATGGGCGCAGCGATCCACGTCTCGGTGACGGGCGACAACACGCACCACATGATCGAGGCGTGCTTCAAGGCCGTCGGGCGCGCGCTGCGCCAGGCCCTGCAGCGCGAGAGCACGGAGCTGCCCACGACCAAGGGACTGCTGTGAGCGACCTGTCGCAGGTCGTGGTCATCGACTCCGGCGGGGCCAATCTCGCCTCACTGCAGTACGCCCTGGAGCGTCTCGGGGCGGGCACGATCGTCAGCACGGACGCAGCGGTCATCCAGGCTGCCCCACGCGTGCTGCTGCCGGGCGTGGGCTCGGCGGGCGCGGCCATGCGACGCCTGCGCGATTGCGGGCTGGACACGCTCATTCCCCGGCTGAGCCAGCCGGTGCTGGGCATCTGCCTCGGCATGCAGCTGCTGTTCGAGGCCTCCGCGGAGGGCAACACCCGCTGCCTCGGGATCCTGCCCGGAACGGTGGAGCGGCTGGTCCCGGCACCGGGACGGCCCGTGCCGCACATGGGCTGGAACACCCTGGAGAGCGTCCAGCCGGATCCGTTGCTCGAGGGAATTCCCGCCGGCGAGTATTTCTATTTCGTGCACGGCTACGCGGCCGCGCCCGACGCGGCCACGCTCGCGACGACCGACTACGGCGGACCGCGAGTGGCCGTCGCACGTCGCGGCAACTTCCGCGGCGTGCAGTTCCACCCCGAGCGCTCCGGCGCCGCCGGAGCGCGGCTGCTGAACAATTTCCTGAGGATGAACTGATGTGGAGTACGGTCCGATGCTGCTGATCCCGTCGATCGACCTGCGGGGCGGCCACTGCGTCCGGCTGCTGAAAGGCGACTTCGCAGCGGAGACCCGCTACGACCTGGAACCGCACGAACTGCTGGCCCGCTACCGCGCGCTCGGCGCAAGCTGGCTGCACATCGTCGACCTCGACGGGGCACGCGACGGGCAGCTCGCCAACCGCGCGCTGATCGTCGCCCTGGCCTCCCAGAAAGCCGTGAACCTGCAGGTCGGCGGCGGCGTGCGTTCGCTGGCCGTGGTCGATGACCTGCTGCGCCACGGCGTGGATCGGGTGGTGGTCGGCAGCGCCGCCGTCGAATCGCCGGAGGAAGTCGCCGGGTGGCTCGCGCGCTTCGGACCGGAACGGGTCTGCCTGGCCTTCGACGTGCGCCGCGACGCCGACGGCGTGCCGCTGGTGCAGACGCGCGGCTGGACCCGGCAGACGTCGGTGTCGCTCTGGACGGCGATCGACAGCTACCTGCGTCACGGACTGCTCCATGTGCTGTGCACCGATGTCGAGCGCGACGGCGCACTGCAGGGGCCCAGCCTCGAGCTGTACCGGGACGCCATGCGGCACTTCCCGCAGGTCCGCTGGCAGGCCTCCGGTGGCGTCAGCAGCGCCGCCGACCTCGCCGCGCTGCAGGCCCTGGGCGTGGCCGCCGCCATCAGCGGCAAGGCACTGCTCGAGGAGCGCATCGGCGCCGACGAGCTGCGGCCCTTCCTCAGGACCTGACATGCTGGCGCGCCGCATCATCCCCTGCCTCGACGTCCGTGACGGCCAGGTGGTCAAGGGCGTCCGGTTCCGCGACCACCGGGTCGTGGGCGACATCCTGGAGCTCGCCTGCCGCTACCGCGACGAAGGCGCGGACGAGCTGGTCTTTTACGACATCACCGCAAGCCCCGAGGGCCGCTCGGTCGATCGGGCCTGGGTGCAGCGTGTCGCAAAGGTGCTGGACATACCGTTCTGCGTCGCCGGCGGCATCCGCTCGGTCGCCGATGCCGAGGCTGTGCTCAACGCCGGCGCGGAGAAGATCTCGGTGAACTCCCCTGCCCTCGCGGACCCTGGACTCATCGGCCGCCTTGCGGAGCGCTTCGGCGCGCAGTGCGTGGTGGTCGGCATCGACAGCGAAACCACGGCCAGCGGGTATCGCGTGTACCAGTTCACGGGCGACCCGGACCGCTCCCGCGACTCGGGTCGCGACACCCTGCAGTGGGTGCGCGAGGTGCAGGAGCGCGGCGCCGGCGAAGTGGTGCTGAACTGCATGGCCAGCGACGGCGTGCGCCAGGGTTACGACCTCGCCCAGCTTGCCGCGGTGCGCGCGGTCTGCGAGGTCCCGCTGGTCGCCTCGGGCGGCGCCGGCGCGATCGCGCACTTCGAGTCCGTGTTCCGCGAAGCGGGCGTGGATGCCGCGCTGGCGGCAAGCGTGTTTCACAGCGGCGCGATAGCGATCCCCGACCTGAAGGCCAGCCTGCGTCGCGCCGGCATAGAGGTACGTCCATGACATCCGCACCCAACGACCTGGCCGGGCTCGACTTTGACAAGGGCGGGGGACTGCTGCCGGCCGTCGTGCAGCACGCGCGTACCGGTGTCGTGCTGATGCTCGGCTACATGAACGCCGAGGCGCTGCGCGCGACGCTGGAGCGGCGCCGGGTGGTGTTCTGGAGCCGCAGCCGCAGCCGCCTCTGGGAGAAGGGCGAGACCTCGGGTAACCATCTTGCGCTGGTGGAGATCCACACGGACTGCGACCGCGACACGCTGCTGGTCCTTGCGGAACCGGCGGGCCCGGTCTGCCATCTTGGCACCCTGAGCTGCTTCGGCGACGGATCGGGCCCCGCAGCGGCGCCGCTGGCGTTCCTTGCGCAGCTCGAATCCATCGTGGAGTCGCGGGTGGCGGCAGCGTCAACGGAGGCGAGCTATACCGCCCGGCTGGTCGCCGCCGGGCCGCAACGCATGGCGCAGAAGGTCGGCGAGGAAGGCCTCGAGGTGGCGCTGGCCGCCGTCTGCGAGACCGACGAAAAGCTGGTCGGCGAATCCGCTGACCTGGTCTTCCACCTGCTCGTGCTGCTGCGGGCCCGGGGCCTCGGACTGGCCGACGTGGTCGCGGAGCTCGCGCGGCGGCACACCGCCCGCGACTGAGACCCGCGCCCGACGGCGGCAAGCAGCGTCAGAGCACCCGTTCGACCGCAGGCTCGCGCAGGTTGTAGCGCGACGCCATCGCCGCGCCGTAGGCGCCTGCGCACGCGATCAGGATGACGTCGCCTTCCGCCGTCGAATCCGGCAGCAGCCGGTCGTGCCCGAGCACATCGCCGGTCTCGCAGATCGGCCCGACCACGTCGAACAGCTCGGTCGCCGGAGCGGCCAGTCGCGAGAGGTTGTGGATGTCGTGATGCGCCCCGTAGAGGGCCGGCCTGATCAGCGAGTTCATGCCGGTCGCGACACCGAGGTAGCGGCTCTCGCCCTTGCGCTTCGTCTGCGTCACGCGGGCGAGCAGGACGCCCGCCTCGGCCACGACGAACCGCCCGGGCTCCATCCAGAGTTCCAGCTCACCGAGCGACCCGCGCAGCGTAGCCAGGCGCTCGTCGAGCCGCGCCAGGTCCAGGGCCGGATTGCCGGCCCGATCCGGGATGCCCAGGCCACCGCCGATGTCGAGGAAACACAACGACGGGAAGTGCTCGCGCAGCGCGGCCAGCACCTGCGCGGTCTCGACCCAGCTTTCGACGTCGAGCACGCCGCTGCCGACATGCGCGTGCAGGCCCACGACCTCGGCACCGGCCTGGCGCACCAGGGCGGCGGCTTCGATCACCTCGGCCAGCGGAATACCGAACTTGGAATGCGCACCGCCCGTGCGGACGTGATGGTGATGGCCGCGTCCGCGGCCCGGATCGAGGCGCAGCAGGATCTCGCGCCCGCGGAACAGCTCGGGCCACTCCCGCAGCGCATGCAGGTTGTCGACCGTCACCCGCAGGCCCTGCTCCAGCGCCCAGGCGTACTCGTGGCGCGGCGCGAAATTCGGCGTGAACAGGATGCCGTCCGGGCGCAGCCCCGCCACGCTGGCCAGCGCATGCTCGGCTTCGCCGCGGGAGACGCACTCGATCCCCAGGCCTGCGTCATGCACGACCTGCAGCAGCTGCGCGTTCCAGTTCGCCTTCATGGCATACCAGACCCGGCTGACCGAACGCAGCGACCGCAGCGCCTGGCACTGCCGCCGCACGGTGGCGCTGTCGTAGACATAGGCCGCGTCCAGGCCCTCCATGAGCGCCAGCAGGCGTTCCGCGGCGCTTCGCCACCAGCCCCCGGGCGACTCCGCCAGGGCAGTGTCGGTGGCGCCTGAGCGAGGATTGAACAGCTGCTCCCAGGTCGGGCCGAGCACGGTATCGGCATGCACGGGACGGACCAGCAGTTCATGCAGCCCCTCGACCAGCCGGTCACCCTGGTCTTCGTCGACGACGAAGGTCAGGTTGAGATCGTTGGCGGCCTGGCTCACCAGGTAGATGCGCTGCTCGGCGAACAGTTCGAGCGCTTCGCCCAGCTGGTGCAGGATCCCGCGGATGTTGCGACCCACGAGGCTGACCGAGGCGCAGGGCCCGATGATCTCGACGCGGCACAACGCCCCCAGGTCGCGCTGCAGGGCCTCGAGGGCCGCAGCCTCGAGCGAATTGGCCTGCGGGTCCAGGGAAACGGTGACGTTGGTCTCGGAGGTCGAGACGAGGTCCACGGACATCCCATGGCTCTTGAACACCTGGAAGGCATCGGCGAGGAACCCGACCTGATGCCACATGCCCGGGCTGTCCAGCGACACCAGCGTGACGCCCTTCTTGACGCACACCGCCTTGACCTGCGCGGCATCGCTGCCGGGGGCATGGGTCAGCAGAGTGCCTCCAAGCTCGGGCGCCTGGGTGGCGAACACGTAGAGCGGGATCAGGTATTGCCGCGCGGGCAGGATGCAGCGCGGGTGCAGCACCTTGGCGCCCGCGGTGGCGATTTCCTGCGCCTCGTCGTACGTCAGCGTGCGCAGCTGCCGGGCCGTCGGCGTCGAGCGCGGATTCGCGCTGAACATGCCGGGCACGTCGGTCCAGATCTCCAGCCGGCTCGCCTGCAGCCTGGCCGCCAGATACGCGGCCGAGGTGTCGGAGCCGCCGCGCCCGAGCAGCACGGTCTGCCCCTCGTGATCGCTGGCGATGAAGCCCTGCGTGATGACCACGGGGGTGAGGGCCGCGAGTCGCTCCCGCAGCGCCGTATCCGGTGCGAAGCCGCAGGTCGCCGACAGGTAGCCTGCCCGCTCGGTAGCATCCTTGCGTGCCTCTGCACGCAGCATCGTCCGCGCGTCCGCCCAGGTCGTCTCGAGGCCCTGCGCACGCAGGTACAGCGCACCCAGCTCGGTCGCCATGAGCTCCCCGGTGGACATGACCCGGGCACGGGTGCGGTCGGTGAGCTCACCCATCAGCGCCACCCCGGCGGTGACCTGGCGCAGTTCGGCAAACCAGCGTTCAAGCGCCGGGTCCGGCTGGACTCCCAGCTGCACGGCCAGCTCGCGATGGCGCTCGAAGATCGCCTCGAGTGCCGGCTCGTGCTGGCCTGACAGCGCCAGGGCGAGCATCTTCTCGAGACGGTCCGTCACACCGCTGATCGCAGAGTGCACGACCAGCACCCGGGCACCGCCCGTGAGCCGCGCGCGGCAGATGGTGGCAATGCGCCGCCAGTTCGGCTCGTTGGACACACTCGTCCCGCCGAACTTCAGCACGACCCAGGACGGGTCAATCGTCATGATGGCCTCTCCGGAGCCGGCGGGCTCGCGCAATGAGGGCGCGCAGGGCGCCCGGAAGACGATGAGCTAGAGCTCGTCGTCGTAAAACTCGCGAAGGTCCTTCTCGAGCTGCTTGTCGGCCAGCACTTCCTCGAGTTTGCTCCACGCCGCCTTGCCGCGTTTCCCTGGCGTCGGCTTCGCACGCCGGTCGACCCGGTCGAGGAAGCGATCGTAGTCGGTGTTCTCTTCCTGGGGCGCGTTCTCGCCAAGAAAATCGTCGTCGAGGTCGAAGCTCTCGGTATCTCTCTCGGACATTTCTTTCGCTCTAATCCTTATGAATCAGCAGGTTATGCTGAAATCCGGGGTTCGGAAGGCCGGAACTATAACCAAATCACATGTCTTGGCAAGCTCAGGCGTGCCGGACTGCGTCCCGAACCACGACCGGAGCACCCCTCGAGAGCCCCAGGGCGTCCGCTGCATTGCCCTCGGCGAGGGCGATTTCGAGCACCCCGAACGAGTTCACGAGCGCCAGGTACTGGCCGGGCTGCGCGTCGCCGTAAGTGCGCCTCAGGGGAAACACCCCGCTGCCGGCGTACACGTGTGGCTCGACCAGACCCTGCAGGAACCGCGCATCGATGTTGCTGATGAGGTTGCCGAAATGATCGATGGTGATCACCGTGCCCGTCACCGCACCACTGCTGGCCACCGGCTCGTCGACCCAGGCCGGAGTCAGCGTCGTCACCCTCGGGCCGAGATCGGCGGGCAGGCACCGGCCGGCCGCAAGCTCCGCGGCCAGCGGCGCGAAGATATCGCGACCATGGAACGTCGCGCTCGGACGCGGCAGCCCGAAGCGCTGCAGGACGCGCGGGTCGAGGTGGCGCAGGACCGCATCGGGCCGGATCGCAACCACGGCGCCCAGCAGCCCGTTGTCCGGCGCCAGGAAGACGTGCCCTGCCGCCTCGACGATGGCGATGTCGCGCGCGGTGCCCACGCCGGGGTCCACCACGGCGACGTGCACGGTACCGGACGGGAAGTAGCCGAAGGAGCGCGCGAGCCAGAACCCGGCCTCGGCGGGCCAGTGCACCAGGGTCTCGTGGGTCAGGTCGACGATCCGCGCCGCCGGGAAGCGATCGAGGATGCGGCCCTTGACCACCCCGACGAAGGGATCGCGCAGGCCGAAGTCGGTGGTCAGGGTGATCACCCCGCTGCAGCGCAGACCGTCCATGTCATCCTCCGGATTGGGGCGGTTTGACAATCCGCACCCGGGCAGGCACAAAGCCCGACCATGTCTGCATCGTCCCGAGCTGTCAAATCCACGCACCAGGCCCCTGGCGACCTGCTGGTCCTGGTGCTGTGCTTCTTCCTGAGCGGCCTGGCGGCGCTGGTGTACCAGATCGCGTGGACGCGTGAATTCGCGCTCGTGTTCGGCACCTCGGAACTGGCGGTCGCCACGGTGCTCGCGGCGTACATGGGTGGCCTCGCGTTCGGCGCCTGGCTGGTCGAACGACTGCTGCCGCGGGTGACCCGACCGGTCTTCGTGTACGCGGGCCTGGAACTCGGCATCGCCCTCAGCGCCGTGCTGCTGGTGCCGGCGTTGCTGCTGGCGAGCCGCCACCTGCTGACCGTCTGGTTCGGGGGCCAGCCGTCGCCACCGTCGAGCGACGATGTGTCGACCGCGGTCTTTCACCTGGTCAGCGCCTTCGTGGCGCTCGCCATTCCCACCACGCTGATGGGCGCCACCCTGCCGCTGCTCGCGCGACATGCCGTGGCGGAGCGGGAACAGATCGGACGGCGAATCGGGCTGCTCTACGCAGCCAACACCGCGGGCGCGGTCTGCGGGGCGCTCGCCACGGCCTTCGCGCTGCTGCCGACGCTGGGCCTGCAGCGCAGCGTCTGGGTGGCGGCGGGGCTGAACCTCGTGGTCTTCCTGCTTGCCGCGCGGCTCGTGCAGCGCAGCCCCGATGCGCGGCAGCCGCCCGGCGCAGCCCGCCCCGGGCAGCCCATCGCCCGCGCTGCCTTTCCGCTGGGTCGACCTCCGGGACACGCCTGGGTGCTGCCGCTGATGCTGCTGTCGGGCGCAGTGTCGTTCACGCACGAGGTGCTGTGGACCCGCATGCTGTCGCAGATCGTCGGCAGCAGCATCTACGCGTTCGGCGTCATGGTGGGCAGCTTCCTCGCGGGCATCGCGATCGGCGGTGCCGCGGGGGCGCTGATCGCGCGCGACCGGGAGCGCTCGGTGTCGGCGCTCGCGGCGGCACTGCTGGCGGGCGGCGTCTGGGCGGCGGTCGCCTTCTTCCTGCTGGACCGGCTGGTGCCGGAGCAGGCGGGTCTCTCGAAGAACGTCTTCTTCGGCTTTGCGCTGCTGCTGCCGCTGACCATCGCGATAGGCATCACCTACCCCCTCGCCGTGCGCATCCTCGCTGATCGGCCGGAGGATGCCGCGCCCGCCAGCGCCCGCGTCTATGCGTGGAACACCCTGGGCGGCATCCTCGGTTCGCTCGCCGCCGGCTTCGTCATCATCCCCGCGTTGCGCTACGAAGGGACGATCCGGCTCGCCGCCTCCGCCAGCGTCGTGCTGGCGGTGCTGGCGCTGATGCTCCTCGAGCGCCGGCGGGCCTGGGTCGTGGGCTCGGTCGCCGCAGTCGCGCTGGCGGGATTCCTCGCCTTCCGTCCGGGGCCACCCGAACGACTGCTGCTCGCCTCGCCGCTCAGCGTCAGCAAGGGCGGCACCATCCTGTATTACGACGTCGGCCGGAGCGCCAGCGTAGTGCTGCTGCAGCAGGACGGGGGCCTGGTGCTGCGCACCAACGGACTGCCCGAGGCGCTGATGGACACTCCGGGGATGCCGCCGCGGTTCAGCGGCGAGTTCTGGATGTCCTCGCTCGCGGTCCTCGCCGCACCCGAGGCGCAGGACATGCTCATCGTGGGCTTCGGGGGCGGTGTCGTGGTGGAAGGCGTGCCGCCGTCGGTACGCAACATCGACGTGATCGAACTCGAGCCGAGGGTCATCGACGCCAACCGCGAGACCCGCGGGCTGCGCAAGTTCGATCCTCTCGGCGACCCCCGCGTGCGCGTGATCACCAACGACGCCCGTGGCGCACTCGCACTGAGCGACCGCCGCTACGATGCGATCGTGTCGCAGCCCTCGCACCCCTGGACCGCGGGCGCTTCGCACCTCTACACGCACGAATTCATGATGCTCGCGAACCAGCGACTCGCCGATGGCGGCGTCTTCGTGCAGTGGATGAACGTCGCGTTCCTGGACGAACCGCTGCTGCGCTCGCTCACCGCCACGCTGATCGATGTGTTCGGCCACGCCAGGATCTACCGACCGGACCCCAGCACGCTGGTATTCGTCGCGTCGCGCGCAGCACTGCAGACCGAGGAACGTCTGCTCGCGCGTGGCGGCGCGCCGCTGAGCGTCACGCCCGCGCATTACGCGCGGTTCGGCATCAACACGGTCGAGGACCTGGTGGTGGCGCTCGCCGCCGATGAGGAAGGGGCCGCCGGACTGGCCGCTGGCGCAGCGATCATCACCGACGACAACAACCGCATGGCGACCTCCAGCGTGTTCGAACTCGGTCGCGGCCTGAGTCCGGATGCGACCGGGCGGGTGCTGGCGCCCTACGATCCGCTGCAGCGCGGTGCCGCCTGGATCTACCAGGGACCTCTCGGCGCTGCGCTCGACTTCGGCTACATCGGTCGCCGCCAGATGTTCTTCCGCAACATCGATGCGAGCTCCGCCGACCGGATCCGGCGCATGCTTCCGCACACCCCCGATCCTGCGGCCCGGCAGTACCTGCAGACGGTGCTGATCGCGGCAGGCGGCGCGGGCGAACGCTCGCGGGCCTTTGCCCGCGAGGCGATGTCTGCCCGGCCCGACAGCCCCCTGCTCGGCTACTCCTGGCTGCAGACCCAGCTGGGCCAGATCGCCCGCGGCGCAGTGACGTCCGAAGCGGCCGCGACGATCTCGCGGCTGCCGCCGAGTGCGCAGGCCTCGCTGCGCGGCTCGCAACTGATGGTCCAGGGGAAATTCCAGGACCTGGCCGCCATGGATGACCTGCTCGCCGAGGCACGCTGGACCGACCTCTGGTACCTGGATGCATTGCTGCTGCGCGCCGAATGGCGCTCGCGGGTCTCCAATCCCGAGGTGCGCAGCCGTCTGTCGGACCAGGCCATCGCGCTGGTGGATCGCGCCGTGGTGGTACAGCCCAGCCTGCCGATGTTCGCCGTGCGAGCCCGCGCGGCGCTCAGCGCGGACCGTCCCGACGTGCTGCTCGAATCGGTGGCGAGTGTCGCGCAATGGACAGTCGCCACGGCCGCCGGGGGCAACGCCGCGCTGCGCGCGCGCTCGCGCGCCTCGCTGGAGGAACTGGCGCGCCTCCTCGACAAACAGGAACCCGACCCGCGCGTGAATGCGGTACGCCTCGCCGAAGTACGCGCAGGAATCCAGGACGCCATCCGGAGCCTCACATGACATTGAACCCACTCCGCGCGCTCGCCGCGCTGTCCTGCGCGCTGCTGGTGGTGGCCTGTGGCGGCAAGGGGATCGACTCCGCGCCGACCGCCCCGCCGAGCGGGGGCGCCGATTGCGGGAACCCGCGCCTGAAGCAGTTCGTGCTGGACGCCACCCAGTCGTGGTACCTGTTTCCCGAACTGCTGCCCGCAAGCCCGAACCCGGCGGCCTACGCCACGCCCGGCGAACTGCTCGATGCGCTGACAGCACGCGCGCGCAGCGAGGGCAAGGACCGGTTCTTCAGCGGCATCACGGGCATCGCCGCCGAGAACGCCCTGCTGCAGGGCCAGTCAGCGGGCTTTGGCCTGACCTTCCTGACCCGGGGCAGCGCCGTCCTGGTCGGCCAGGTGTTCGAGAATTCCGCGGCCTCCGACGCCGGCCTTGCGCGCGGGGACTCGCTGCTCGCCGTGGGCACGACGTCCGCGAACATGGTGCCGATCGCCCAGATTCTCGCCAGCAGCGGCGGCCTGAGCGAAGCACTGGGGCCGTCGACCCCGGGCACGGTGCGCGTGCTGCGCTGGAGCAACCTCGCCGGGACCGTGTTCGAGAAGTCGATCACCAAGCGCTCTTTCGACCTGAACGCGGTGCCGGCTTCGGGCGTCCGGGTGCTGACCCGCGCCGATGGCAGCCGGGTCGGCCACCTCACGCTGCGTTCCTTCGTCGCCGATCCGGCGGCCAGCGGCCAGCCGGCCAACCTCGTGGCGCTGCGCAACGCGTTCGCCCAGTTCGGGTCCCAGGGCGTGCGCGAGGTGATCATCGACCTGCGCTACAACGGCGGCGGACTGGTGTCGATTGCGGAACTCCTGCTCAACCTGCTGGCCGGGGACCGCGAAAGCCAGGTGTCTTACGCCACGCGGCTCAACGCGAGCAAGGCATCCCAGCAGGAGACGGCGCGCTTCGTGCGCCAGCCGCAGACCGTCCCCACGCTGCGGGTCGCATTCATCGTCACCGGCGCCAGTGCGTCCGCGAGCGAACTGGTGGTCAATTCGATGGTCCCGTATGCACGTACGGCCGTCATCGGCACGCGCACTTTCGGCAAGCCGGTGGGCCAGTTCGCCTTCGACGTCGCCGAATGCGATTTCCGCGTGCGTCTGGTCACGTTCAAGTCGGTCAACCGGGACGGTGATGGCGACTATTACCAGGGTCTGCCCTATGCGGCCTACACCAACGCCGGCGGCGCCGCCTGCGCAGCAAGCGACGACCTGACGCGCGCTCCGGGCGACCCCCTGGAAGCCATGACCTCGGAGGCGCTCGCGTGGCTGGGTTCGCCGACTGGTGCGTGCCGGGCCGGCAACATCGCCGGCGGCGGCGACACGCTCGGCCTCGAGTTCGCCGAAGAGGCCGCGCCGGAGACTCCGCGCGACCTGCTGCAGTACTACCTGCCCGGCACTTACTGAGCGCGCCGCCAGAGGATCGAATGCGAGCGGGAGCGGCCCTGACCGTCCTGCTCGTCCGCCGACAGATCGAGCCGGTCGACGTCGAGGCGGGCGCGCCGGAACTGCGGCACGCCGATGAGCACCGGGTTGAGCGACATGCCCACCTCGTGGCGAATCACGTCGCCCTCGACCGTCCAGCGCCCGGCGTAGGCCAGATAGCCCTCGAAGGCGCGCGCCTTGGATGCGTCATCCGCAGCGAAGGCGCTGGTGGCGGACAGCGGCACCCGGCCGTTGCGGCACATGGTGGCCGACATCCAGCCGTCGGCGCCGTAGATCAGCAGGCCCAGGGCATCCGCTCCGAAGGGCATGACCGGAGGCCGTCCGTCGGGATAGGACACGCTCCAGCGCAGCAGCAACCAGCTGCCCACGAGTTTCTCGGCGAGTGTATCGGTCATGGCTCAACCTCTTGCGGGGCGCGATATTATCCGTCGGAATGACTTGCAGGAGTAACGCGCAATGAGCACCGACCCCGTCACCCGCTTCCGGCTCGAAGGCCGCACCGCGTTCATCACGGGTGCCTCCAGCGGCATCGGCGCCGCACTGGCCGAGGCCTTCGCCGGCGCCGGTGCGTCCGTTGCGCTGGTCGCACGGCGCGTCGAGCGCCTCGATGCCCTGGCCCAGGCGCTCCGCGCGAACGGCACCCGCGTCAGCATCGTCGCGCTCGACGTCAACGACACCGCCGCCCTGCCCCGCGCCTTCGACCAGGTCGAGCGCGAACTGGGGCTCGCCGACATCATCATCAACAACGCCGGCGTGGCGCGGCCCGCGCTGTTCCTGAAAACGACGCGCGAGAGCGTCCAGGAAACCATGGCGACCAATTTCATGGCAGCGTGGGACATCTGCGCCGAGAGCGCCCGCCGGCTCGTGGCAGCAGGCCGTCCGGGGAGCATCATCAACATCGCTTCAGTGCTGGCGCTGGGCACCGGCCCCGGCTATTCGGCCTATTCGGCATCCAAGGGCGCGCTGGTCCAACTGACGCGCAGCCTCGCGCTCGAGTTCGTCCGGCACGGGATCAGGGTCAACGCGCTGGCACCCGGCTGGTTCGTCACGGAGATGAACGAACAGTACTTCGCAAGCGAAGCGGGCCAGGCCTATCTGAAGCGCATACCGCCGGGCCGTGCCGGCCGGCTCGAGGAACTCGTGGGCCCCGCGTTGCTGCTCGCCAGCGACGCCGGATCCTACGTCAACGGGGTGGTCCTGCCGGTAGACGGGGGACACCACGCCGGGCTGATCTGATCACCGGGAAACGCGGTGCGGAATCCCCTGGCCTCAGCGGGCGACGGGTCCGACCGGGGTCACGGGATCCGCTGGCGGATCGCCCGCAGGCTCCTCGGGCACGGACTCCTCGGGCAGCAGTTCCAGGCCGATCAGCACCGGGATTCCCGAAGACTGCCTGAGCGTCTCCAGCGCCACATCCCAGTTGATCGCCACCTCCGAGGCGCCCAGCAGTTCGTCCAGCCGGAGCTCGAACGCCTCCAGGTCGGCTTCGGCCCGCTGGCCTTCCGAATTGACGGGCGGATGGACTTCCAGCCAGACCTCACCCTCGGACTTCGAGATCTTGATCGGCTCGTTGATGAGCGCTACCGGGGTCCCGACCGAGACGGCGTTGAAGAGCTTCTCCACGTCCTCCGGGTACATGCGCAGGCAGCCGTGCGTCACGGCCATGCCCACGGCGTCGGGGTTGTTGGTGCCGTGGATCAGGTACGCGCCGCCCGGAATCGCGAGGCGCATCGCGTACGCGCCCAGCGGGTTCTCGGGGCCGGCGGGAACGACCGCGGGAAGCGGTGGTTCACCGCGCGCGGCGTGTTCCTTGCGCACCGATTCCGGTGGCGTCCAGGTGGGGTCCTTACGCTTGTCGGCAATCCGCGTGAGACCCATCGGCGTGCTCCAGTCCATCTTGCCGACGCTGACCGGGAAGGTCATCACCGTGGGCTTCTGGCCTTTCGCCGGCTTCGCGTAGAAGTACAGACGATGTTCAGGGAGGTTGACGACGATGCCCTCGCGGGGCCCCGGGGGGAGCACCCGCTGCCCGGGAATCAGCACCTGCGTACCCTCCCCCGGCAGCCAGGGGTCGACGCCCGGATTGACCCGCGTGAGCTCCTCGTAGCCGAGGCTGTAGCGTCGTGCGAGTTCGATGAGCGTGTCTTCGTACCGGGTCGTGACGCGTTCGACGGCACCAAAGATGCCACCGCCGTCCTCCCGCAGCTCGAATACCGTCGCGTGCGCCGCGACCGAGTGCAGCAGCGCACCGAGCACGAGCAGCCCGGCCCGCATTCGGCCATGACCGGCGCGGCGGGACTGCCCTCGCCAGTCGGGCGGGGAACCTGCGGTGCGGGGGCCCCGGGCGGGGCTGGATGTACGGTTCATGCGCTGATTGTAGCGAATGAGCGCAGCGCGTCGATCAGTCCCCGAGCGCCGTGCGCAGCGCGAGCAGCTCGGACTGGGCTTCCTCGATGATGGGCTCGAAGGGCCCCTGTTCGACCTGAAGCCGGTGTGCGGACCGCGACTCGCCCAGCCCGGCCGCCAGCCGCGCCGGGGACTCGCCGAGCGTGACGAACAAGTGCGCGACGGACAGCACGTCAGTCAACGAGATCAAGCCGCGCGGGTCGCGGATTTCGTCCTCGAACAGGTGGACCGCCTCCACGAACTCCTCGGGCATACCCCAGTTCTCGAGCACGGCGCGGGCGATGTTGGCGTGCCAGTCCCGGAGGATCAGCTCGAAAGCCTGACGGTCGGCAAACAGCTCCGGATGCCGGCTCGCGCGGGTGATGATGTAAAGCTTGCCGATGCCATGCAGCAACCCCGTCAGCATCGCTGCATCGGGCTGGAGCGTAGTCATGCGCCGCGCCAGCACCTGCGCATAGGCGGCCAGCTGGACGCTGTCGGTCCACAATTGGGTCAGGGGCTTTTCCAGCCCGCGGAACTCCGGTGCGCGGCGCAGCTGGGCCATGGAGAAGGTCACTACGGTCACCCGCAGCATCTCGAAGCCGATGCGGGTGACGGCGCCGCGCAGCCCCGTCACGGGCGAACCCGAAGGGTTCAGCGCCGCGGAGTTCGCGAGCGTGAGAACGCGTGCCGCGAGTGCCGGCTCTGAACCGATCACGCGCACGATCGTCTCCGGCGTCGCATTGTCGTCGGCGAGCACCTTGCGCACCCGCAGCGCGATGTCCGGGAAACTCGGGATCTCGACGTGCCCCAGCGAAAGCTCATCCGCCAGGCTCTGGACGAAACGGAACGCCGGCGATGCCGGGGGCTCGCGCTGGGCCGGTCGAGCGGCTGCGGGAGGGGCTTCCCGGACGACAGACGCTGCGGCAGCGCTCACGACACCACCGAGAGACGCGGCGATGCAGCGGGCGCCGCACGCCCATGCATGCGGGTCACGAGCTCCGCTTCCTTGCGGCTCATGCCGCAGGCGATCACCAGTTCCTCGGTGCCGGCACCGGAGCGTGCGAGCCGGATCGCCAGTTCGTAACCCGCTTCGCTGTGGCGTGCTGCGGCGGGCGCCTGGCGTGAGGCGGTCTCAAGCTGTGCGCTCATGCGGTCCAGCCGGTTCGCCAGAGCCATGAGCGCGGCACTCTGGGAGCGGGTCTCGGCCTGCAGCTGCCCGAGTTCGCGGTGCAGCAGCCCGGTGGCGCGGTCGGCGCGACGCCGCCCCGCGAAGTACATGGCCAGCAGGATCGCGGCCACCCCACCGGACAGCACGGCCACGGTCGCGGCGAGCAGCAGGTCGGGGTTCAGAGGGGGCAATGGCATGGAGCGCTCCTGAATGTGGCGCCGGTTTTCCGACGCTACTGGGTTTCGAAGGGTAGAACAGCAGGATTCATGCCAGCGCCTGCCTGCAGCACCGGAATCACCCGCCCTCGCCCGTCGTGCCCGTGACAGGCGCGCGCTCCGGGTCGAGGATCACGAGAATCACGCGCCGGTTCGCGTTGCGCCCCTCGGGCGTGTCGTTGAGCGCAACCGGCCGGAACTCGCCGAGACCCAGCACCGCAAGCCGCTCGGGCGGGATGCCCGCACGCACCATGACCCTCACGACGCTCGCGGAACGGGCGGCGGACAGTTCCCAGTTGCTCGGGAACGCGGGCGTACTGATGGGGACGTTGTCCGTATGGCCCTCGACACGAAGCGGATTCGGCACCGCCACGAGAGACCCCGCGATCATGACGATCACCTGCTCGGCGGCAGGCGAGAGGCGTGCCGACCCGCTCGCGAACAGCAGGTCGTTGCGGATCTCCACCTCCACACGGTCGGGGTACACGCGGACGATGACCTGGTCCTGCAGCACCAGCGAGGGCACGGCCTGCTCAACCGACTTCGCGATGCGCAGCAGGGGCGTCGCAGCGACGCGAGGCACCTCTCCCCCAGGACTCGCGCCCTGCGGCGCGGTGCCGGCCGCCGGTCCGCCGGCTGGCGCGCTGGCGCGGACACGCGGACCCGGTTCGGCGCGATCGACGGGCGGCGGAGCGCCCCGGAAGGCCGTCGAGAGCGCATCGGAGAGCACCCGGTACTTTCCGGCGTTCACCGAGGAGATGGCGTAGAGCACCACGAAACACGCCAGCAGCAGCGTCACCAGGTCGCCATAGGGGATGGCCCAGGCGTCATGCTGGGTGGGTTCGTCGCGACGTCTGCGCCTGGCCATATCGCTGGAGTCAGTCCTGGACGAAGCCCTTGAGCTTCGCATCGATGGTGCGTGGGTTCTCGCCCTGCGCAATCGACACGAGGCCCTCGATCATCATCTCGCGGGCCTGCGCCTGCAGCGCCACGATGGCCTTGAGCTTGGCCGCCGCCGGCAGGAACAGCAGGTTGGCGAAGCCGATGCCGTAGACCGTGGCCGTGAACGCGGCGGCAATGCCCGCGCCGAGCTTCGACGGGTCGGTCAGGTTCTGCATCACCGCCATCAGACCCAGCACCGCGCCGATGATGCCCAGCGTCGGCGCATAGACGCCCATGCTCTCGAACACCCGCGCCCCGGCGTGGTCGGCCTGTTCGCGCGCCCCGAGGTCGACTTCCAGGATCGAACGGATCTGCTCCGGCTCCGTCCCGTCGACCACCAGTTGCAGCCCCTTGCGCAGGAAGGCGTCCCGCTCCGCTTCGATCGCAGCCTCCAGGGCAAGCAGTCCCTGCCGGCGCGCCACCTGGCTCCACTCGACCAGGCGCGAGATCACCGCCAGCCGATCCAGCGGCGGTGGCCTGACGATCCAGCCGAACATCTTCAGGCCATGCCGCAGCACCGGCAGCGGCGTGTGGATGCAGATGGCGGCAAAAGTGCCGACGATCACGATCATGAACGCGGCACCCGACAGGAGCGAACCCAGTCCGGTGCCCTTCAGCAGCGAGCCCACGCCCACCGCCAGCAACGCGAAGACGAAGCCCGCCAGCGTGAGCAGGTCGAGGGGACCGCGACGCCCGGCCCCGGTGCTCACGCGCGCCCGTCCACGCGATCACGCCAGTCGGCGAGCCGCGCCTTGAGCCGGGTCAGGGCCTGTCCGTGCAGCTGGCACACGCGCGACTCGGACACTCCCAGCACGCGACCGATCTCCTTGAGATTCAGCTCGTCCTGGTAGTACAGGGACATCACCATCTTTTCACGCTCCGGCAGACCCCCGATCTCGCGGGCGAGCGCGCGACGGAACTCACCGTCGGCGGTCTCGCGGAACGGGTCGAGGGCGTCGTCGCCCGGATCGACGCCGAGCACTTCATCCAGGCTCGTGAGCTGACAGGTGGTCGTGTCCTGGAGGATGCGGTGGTAGTCGTCCATCGACACGCCGAGGCGCGCGGCGACCTCGGAATCACGCGCCTCGCGCCCGCTCTCCCGCTCCACCTCGCGCAGCGCCTGCGCCGCATCGCGCGCCTTGCGGTGCACCGAGCGCGGCGCCCAGTCCAGCTTGCGCAGCGCATCGATCATCGCGCCCCGGATCCGGATCCCCGCATAAGTCTCGAAGCTGGCTCCGCGGCCTGCGGAGAAGTGGCCCGCAGCCTCGAGCAGGCCGAGCATCCCGGCCTGAATGAGGTCGTCGACCTCCACCGAAGGCGGCAAGCGGCCCGCGAGGTGATACGCGATGCGCTTCACCAGCTCGGCGTGTCGCTTGACCAGCGCATCGGCCTCCCGGCGGCCCGACGCGGCGGCATAGGCGCCGAGTGCTGTCACCGCACCAGCTCCAACCGCACCGCCGGGCGCTGCACCAGCCGTTCGGCAAAGAATTCAATGTTGCCGCGCGCGCCCGCGGGCACCGGCCAGGCTTCCGCCCGCAATGACAGCTGCCTGAGGGCCTGTCCGGACGGACTGCCCGGGTAGGCCGCCAGCACCGGCTGCTGCTCGCGGATGGACTTGCGCAGCCAGGCGTCTTCGGGGACTTCGCCCGCGAACTCGAGCGTCACGTCGAGGAAACGCGAAGTGACGCGATTGAGCGTCGCGAACAGCCGTTCGCCCGCGCCACGCTCGCGCACCATGTTCGCGAGCACCTGGAAGCGCCCCACCCCGTGGTTGCGACTGAGCACCTTGATGAGTGCGTACGCGTCGGTGATGGACGCGGGTTCGTCGCAGACGACCACCAGCACGTGCTGCGCGGCCTGGGCGAGCTGCAGCACGCCGGGCGCGATGCCCGCCGGAGTGTCCACCACCAGCACATCCAGCGCACCGGCGAGGCTGCTGAACGCGCGTACCAGCCCGATGTGTTCCGCTGCGCCGAGGCTCGCGAGCTGCGCCACGCCCGATGCGGCCGGCACCACGCCGAACCCCTGCGGAGCCTGCACAATGACGTCCTCGAGGCTGCGCTCGCCACAGAGCACGTGGGCCAGCGTATGGCGCGGCGTGATGCCGAGCAGCACGTCCGCGTTGGCGAGCCCCAGGTCACCATCCAGCAGCAGCGTACGCCGACCCTGCTGGGCGAAACCGGTCGCGAGGTTCACGCTGACCGTGGACTTGCCGACGCCGCCCTTGCCACCGGTGACGGCGATGACCTGTACCCGGTGGCCCGCCTGGCCCGCCGGCGCGCCGGATGTGATGCGGCCCAGTGATGCATCAGGCTGCATGGAAGCTGCCTCCGAAGCGACGCGACAGGAGTTCGTCGTCTGCCGTGGCGCCGCTGCGCTCGGCCAGCTGCACGGCCATGCAGATCAGATCCAGAGCCCGCGCCGTACGCAGGTCGTCCGGGATCCGCTGTCCTTCGCTCACGTAGGCGACCGGCAGGCGTGCGCGGATCAGCGCCGAGAGCGCGCCGCCGAGGTTCGAGCATTCGTCGAGCCGCGTGAGCACGCAGGCGGTTGGCCGGGCGGCCCCGAAGCGCTGCACGGCCTCCTCGAAAGCACCCGCTTGCGTCGTGGCGGCAAGCGTCAGCGCCACCTCCACCCCGCCCGGCACGGCATTGAGCGCCGCGAGCGCCTCCGCAAGCGCCGGGTCGCGGGCGCTGCGGCCCGCGGTGTCGATCAGTACCAGGCGACGGTCGTCGAGGCGCGCAAGCAGCGCCGCGAGCTCCGCCGGACCCTCGACCGAGAAGGTCGCCACCCCGAGCAGGCGCCCGATCCGTGCCAGCTCCTCCCGGGCGCCAAAGCGTTGTTCGTCGGCGCACACCAGCGCGACCTGCGCAGCACCGTGGCGCATGACCCAGCGCGCCGCCATGCGTGCGATCGCGGTGGTCTTGCCGGAACCTGCTGGCCCGACCAGTGCGACACGGCCGCCGAACTCGGTCCAGCGGTCCCCGAGCACCGGCAGGCGGTCGGCGAGTCGGGCGATGGCGAGTCGACGGGCGCGCGTGCAGTCGATGCCGACCGGCAGGTCATCAGCCACCTGCGCGGCGATGTCGCGGCTGAAGCCGAACTCGGTCAGTTCCCGCAGCAGGTCGGCCGCCACCGGTTCGCGCCGGGTCAGGTCGTTCCAGGCCAGCGCGGCGAGCTGGGTTTCCAGCATGCGACGCAGGCTGCGCAGTTCGCCGTTGAGCGCGTCGTCCACGGCGGGTACCGCCGCCATGTGCGGAGCCGGGCGTGGCGCCTCGCGCGCCGCGACCAGCGCCTCGAAGCTGTCGGATCGCGCCGTGGACGCGACCGCAGGCGTCGCGGCAGCGGCGAGCAGTTCGAGTTCCTCGGGATCCACCGCAATGGTGACCTCGACGCGACCATCGAGCTTGCGGCTCGAGAGGATCACGGCGTCAGGCCCCTGCTCCTCACGCACGAGCTTCAGTGCCTGGCGCATGTCGGCGGCGGTGTAGCGCTTGATCTGCATCATGTGTCTCGCTGTTCTACTTGCCTATGGTGGACACGAGCCGTACTCGACGGCTGTCCGGGATTTCGTTCCAGGCGATGACGTGCACCTGGGGCACGCTTGCGCGCAGGAACCGCGAAAGGGTCGGCCGCAGCGCCGGCGGCACGAGCAGCACGGCGGGCTGTCCGGCCATCTCCTGACGCTGGGCGGTCTCGAGCAGCCGTGCCTGCAGGCGCTCCGCCAGCCCGGGCTCGAGCCCGGGGGTGGCCGCGCCCGGAACCACGGAATTGGCCAGCAGCTGCTCGAGCTCCGGCTCGAGCGTGATGACCGGCAGCTCGGTCGCGAGACCGGCGATGTCCTGCACGATCTGGCGCGACAGCGCGACGCGCACGTGCGCGTTCAGCACCTGTGGATCCTGGGTCCGCGGCGCATGCTCGGCGAGGCACTCGAGCACGCTGCGCAGGTTGCGCACAGGAATGCGCTCGGAGAGCAGACCCTGCAGCACCTTCACGATCACCGCGAGCGGCAGCAGCTTCGGCACCAGATCCTCGACCAGCTTCGGCGCCGACTTCGCGAGGGTGTTCAACAGCTGCTGCACTTCCTCGTGGCCGAGCAGTTCGTGGGCGTGCTGCTGGAAGATATGGCTCAGGTGGGTGGCCACCACTGTGGTCGCATCCACCACCGTATAGCCGATGGCCTGGGCGTGGTCGCGCAGGCCGGGCTCGATCCAGACCGCTTCCATGCCGAAAGCCGGGTCGCGGGTCTCGATGCCCTGCAGCGTGCCGAAAACCCGGCCCGGATTGATCGCCAGTTCGCGCTCCGGGTAGACCATACCCTCGCCTACCGGCACGCCGGACAACTGGATGCGGTACGCGTTCGGCCCGAGTTCCAGGTTGTCGCGGATGTGGACCGCCGGGACCAGGAAGCCGAGATCCTGCGAGAGCTTGCGGCGCACGCCCTTGATGCGGCCCAGCAGTTCCCCACCCTGGGCCTTGTCGACCATCGGGACCATCCGGTAGCCCACTTCCAGGCCGACGAGGTCCACGGGCTGCACGTCATCCCAGGACAGGTCCCGACTCTCCTGCGAGGGGGCTGGAGGGGCAACCGGCGCCGGCGCACTGGCAGCGGCCTCGCGGCGCTGCCGGATGATCCAGGCGGCCCCGCCGCACAGTGCCGCCATGCCCAGGAACGCCACGTTGGGCATGCCGGGGATCAGGCCCAGGACGAACATCACGCTGGCCGCGACGCCGAGCAACCGTGGGTCGCCGAACAGCTGCTGCGTCACTTCCTTGCCCATGTCCTGCTCGCGCGACATGCGGGTGACGATCACCGCCACACCGGTGGAGAGCAGCAGCCCGGGAATCTGGGCAACCAGGCCATCGCCGATCGTCAGCAGCGCGTACACCCGGGCCGCGTCGCCCATCGACATCCCGTGCATCATCGTGCCGATGGCGAGTCCGCCCACCAGGTTGAGGATCAGGATCAGCAGTCCCGCCGTGGCGTCGCCACGCACGAACTTGCTCGCGCCGTCCATCGAACCGTAGAAGTCGGCTTCCGACCGCACCTCGATTCGGCGCGTCCGGGCATCCTCCTGGGTGATCAGGCCCGCATTCAGGTCCGCGTCGATCGCCATCTGCTTGCCGGGCATCGCATCGAGGGTGAATCGCGCGCTGACCTCGGAGATGCGCCCCGCGCCCTTGGTGACCACCACGAAGTTGATGATGGTCAGGATCACGAACACAACGATTCCGACTGCGTAATTGCCGCCGATCACGAACTCGCCGAACGACTCGATGACATGTCCCGCGGCGCCCGTGCCGGTGTGCCCGTTCATCAGCACGACCCGGGTCGACGCGACATTGAGCGCGAGCCGGAACATCGTCGCGACCAGCAGCACCGTCGGGAAAATCGCGAAGTCGAGCGGCTTGCGCACGGTGAAAACGGAAATCACGATCATCAACGAGAGCGCGATGTTGAACGTGAACAGCACGTCGAGCGCCAGCGGCGGCAGCGGCACGATCATCATGCCGAGCATGGCCAGCAGGCCCAGCGGCACGCCCAGGCCACGGCCCAGCACGTCACGCAGCGTGGGCAGGATTCCTACGGTACCAGCCTGGGTAGCCATGGATCAGCCCTGCGTCCTGCGGCCGAGTTCCTCGACCGCGGGGTCGATGCTCGGCGCCGGCGGCGGCGGCGCGCCGACGCGGCGGGCCTGGGTCAGCTGGGTGACGTAGGTCAGCACCTGCGCAACGGCGACGTAGAGCGCCGAGGGGATCTCCACCCCGAGGTCCACGTTCCGGTACAGCGCGCGCGCAAGCGGCGGCGCCGACACCAGCGGCACGCCGCTGGCGGTCGCAATCTCGCGGATCTTCGCGGCGATATCGTCGGCGCCCTTGGCGACCACCACCGGCGCGCGGTTGCGCGATTCGTCGTAGCGCAGCGCGACCGCGAAGTGTGTCGGGTTGGTCACCACCACGCTCGCGGTGGGCACTTCCTGCATCATCCGGCCGCGCGCCATGGCCTGCTGGGCGTTGCGGATCCGGGCGCGTGTCTCGGGGGAGCCCTCGGACTCCTTGTGCTCCTGCCGGACTTCCTCCTGGGTCATCCGCAGGTTCTTGTTGTACTGCCAGAGCTGGAACGGCACGTCCACGGCCGCGATCAGCGCCAGCGCCGCGGACATCGCCAGCAGCGCCTGCACCGATAGCGCGAGCGAGTGGCCCATCGCGCCGACCACGGGCTCGCGTGACATCTGCAGCAGGTCGTCCGCCTGGCTCCAGACCACGGCCACGGCAACCACCGCGACCAGCCCGAACTTCGCAAAGGCCTTCAGCAGGTCCGCGAAACTGCGCGCCGAGAACATCCGTCCGAGGCCGGCCACCGGGTTGATGCGCTCGAACTTGAAGCCCAGCGATTCACCGCTGAAGTTCCAGCCACCGAGCGCCAGCGGGGCGCACAGCGCGGCGAGGAATATCGCCCCGAGCAGCGGCGCGCAGGCGAGCAGTGCCTCGAGCAGCGAATCGCGCAGTGCCAGCAGCGCACGGGCTTCGTCCCAGCGCGATCCATGGCTGAGCGAGAGGCCGCGACGCATCAATGCTGCGACGGAGGCGGTGAGCTGCCCTCCGAGAAAATAGAGAGCGCCGCCCGCGGTGACGATCACCACGGCAGCGCCGAGCTCGACGGAACGGGGAACCTGGCCCTTCTTGCGCGCATCTTCGATGCGCTTGGGTGTAGCGCGCTCTGATTTGTCCTGGCCATCTTCGTTCTCTGCCATGGTTGCGTGCCCCGATCAGCGTGCCGGAGCGGCGCCGAGCCCGGACACGGCGTCCATGGCGGTGCCGAGCAGTGTCACGAACCCGGCCTGGAGGCCGGGCAGGCCCAGCAGCATCACCACCAGGCCGAACGTCAGGATGATCGGGAAGCCGACAGCGAAAAGGTTCAGGGTGGGCGCCGCGCGGCTCATCACGCCGAATGCGAGGTTGGCGACCAGCAGAGCCGTCATGCCGGGCAGCGCGACGCCCACTGCCCCGGCGAACAGCTGCGAGCCGAAAGCGAGCACTGCGCCGATCCCGGCGACACCCAGTCCACCGGTACCGACCGGAATGGAGCCGAAGCCAGCGACCAGGGCCTGCACCAGCGCAAGATGGCCATCCATGGCGAGGAACGTCATCGTCACGAGGAACACGTAGAACTGGCCCACCGCGGCCGTCGAGGCGCCCCGCATCGGGTCGACGTTGAAGGCGAAGGAGAGCCCCATGCTGTTCGCCAGCAGCTGGCCCGCGAGGCCGATCGCGTCGAACACGATCTGCATGATGAAACCGATCGCGACCCCGATGAGCACCTGCTGGGCGGTGATCACGAGACCGAGCGGCGAGAACACGCCCACGGCCGGCGGCGACGGCAGCAGCGGGACCACCAGCAGGGTGATCGCGGCGGCCAGCACGATACGGATGCGGGCCGGCACGAAGCGCGCGCCGAACACCGGGGCGACCGTCATGAAAGCGGCGACGCGGACGAACGGCCAGAAGTACGCGGCGACCCAGGCTTCGAGCTGACCTTCGGTGATCTCGATCATGCGGGTCACTGGATCAGCGACGGGATGCTCTCGAAGAGCTCCCGCGTGTAGGAGACGATCACCTTGAGCATCCACGGGCCGGCGATCACCATCACGGCGGCCATCCCCAGCAGCTTCGGGATGAACGACAGCGTCATCTCGTTGATCTGGGTGGCGGCCTGGAACACACCCACCAGCAGGCCGACCAGCAGTGCGACGAGCAGCATCGGCATCGCCAGCAGCAGCATGGTCTCGAGGGCGCGCTGGCCGACCACCATGATCATGTCGGGGTTCACTGGTAGAAGCTCCCGGCAAGGCTGCCCATCACCAGCGTCCAGCCGTCGACCAGCACGAACAGCATCAGCTTGAAGGGCAGCGAGATCAGCACCGGCGACAGCATCATCATGCCCATCGACATCAGGACGCTGGCGACCACGAGGTCGATGATCACGAACGGTATGAACAGCAGGAAGCCGATCAGGAAGGCGGTCTTGAGCTCACTCGTCACGAAAGCCGGCACCAGGATCGACAGCGGCAGGTCCTCGGGTTTCTCCACGGCCTTGTTGCCCGAGATGCGCACGAAGGCGGCGATATCGGTCTCGCGGGTCTGCGCGAGCATGAAGCCGCGCAACGGCACCAGCGCGCGATCGATGGCCTCGGTCGTCTGGATCTCGCCCGCGGTGTAGGGGACGAGCGCCTCGTTGTTGATCCGGTCGAACACCGGCGCCATGACGAAGAAAGTCAGGAACAGCGACAGGCCGATCAGCACCTGGTTGGGCGGCGTCTGGCCGGCGCCGAGCGCCTGGCGGAGGATGCCGAGCACGATCACGATGCGCGTGAAGGCCGTCATCATCAGCAGGATCGCGGGCAGCAGGCTGAGCGCCGTCATCAGCGCCAGGACCTGCAGCGTCAGCGTGTAGGTTTCGCCGCCGCCCGGAGCGGCACGGACGGTGAGCGCCGGGATACCGAGCGCAGCGGCCGGCTCGGCCGCCGCCACCACCGCCGGCACGGCGGCAAGCACGAGGGCGCAGGCGATGCCGCAGGCGCGCCTCACCGGCCCAGCCCCTTCAGCAGCAGGGCGCGGAAGGACGGCGGCGTACCGGCCGCCGCGGCGCCCCCTTCCGTGGCATACGCCGGCACGCTCGCCGCGGGCACCGCGAAGGAATCCGGCGGCAGCACGTGCAACGCGCTCACCTGGCCCACGCCGACGCCGACGAGGATCCGGCAACCTTCCACCTGCAGCAGCAGCGCACGTTCCTTCGGCCCGAGCACCAGCTCCGACAGCACCGTGATCTGCGGGCCGTTGCCGCGGCGGAAGCCGCGCAGGCGGCGCGCGAACCAGGCCAGGGCGAACAGCGCCCCGAGCACCAGGACCAGCGACAGCATGACCTGCGGGACATTCACCAGTTCGCCCGACTTCGGCGCAACCGCCACGGGCGCAGCGCCTGCGGCGCAGACCGTTGACGCCAGCGAGACCATGGCAGCGAGCATGGCGCGAGGGCAGAGCGGGTTGGAGAACCGGATGGACATGCAGCGCTCTTACTTGAGCTTGCGGATGCGCTCGGCGGGGCTCACCACGTCGGTGAGGCGGATGCCGAACTTGTCGTTCACGACCACCACCTCGCCGTGGGCAACCAGAGTGCCGTTGACGAACACATCGAGCGGCTCGCCCGCGGCCCGCTCCAGCTCAACCACGGAGCCCTGGTTGAGTTGCAGCAGGTTGCGTATCGGGATGCGGGTCCGGCCGACCTCCATGGACAGGGTGACCGGCACGTCGAGGATCACATCGAGGTTGACCTCGCCCGCGGCGCCCGTGGACACCGGAGCACCCGGGTTGAGCTGCTCGAAGGCTGCGAGCTCGGCCGCCGAATCATTGAGGTTGGCGCTCATCGTTGGAATCTCCTGGTCTCTGAAGTCGTGTTCGTCGCGGCGGGCCGGGCGCGGTTGCGCAGGACGCGCTCCTCCACCTTGACCGCCTTCTGGCCGCGCGAGAGGCCGAAGCCACCGCGCAGGATCGGCACATGCTCCGCATAGACGGTGGCCTTGCCGTTGAAATCGCAGGGAATGACGTCGCCCGGCTTGAAGTTCAGCAGGTCGGCGAGGGTGACCTGGGCGCGACCCACGAGCGTGGTCAGCTCCACCTCGGCATCCTCGATCTCCTCGCGCAGGCTCTGCGACCAGCGCCCGTTGGTCGCGTCGCCTGCCGTCGAGCTACCGCCGTCGAGGACTTCGCGGAACGGCTCGAGCATCGAATACGGGAGCGCCAGCTGGAGCTCCGCGCCGGCGTTGTCGAGTTCCACCGGGAAGGCGAGCACGACCATCACCTCGTTGGGACTCGCGATCGCCGTGAACTGCGGGTCGGTCTCGGTGCTGACGTGCTCGATAGTGATCGGCAGGGTCCCCGACCAGGCCTCGCGCAGGTCCTTGAAGGCGGCCTCGAGCATGCGCTGTGCGATGCGCCCCTCGGTCGCGGTGAACTCGCGCCCGGAGATCTTGGCGACCCGGCCCTTGCCGCCGAAGAAATGATCGACGACCGAGAACACGAGCTGCGGGGTAAGCACGATCATGGCCGTGCCGCTCAGCGGAGCGAGACGTACCAGGTTGAGGCTGCTCGGGACGTGCAGGCGCTGCAGGTAGTCGGAGAACTTGAGCGTCTGCACGCTGCCGACGGCGACCCCGACGGGTCGGCGCAGAAGATCGTACAGGCTGCTGCGGTACAGGCGTGCGAAGCGCTCGTTCATGAGCTCGAGGGCGGCCATGCGGCCACGGACGATCCGCGCGTCCTTGCCCAGATCGAAGGGCCGGACCGTGCCCGGCGGCGGCGCGGGGTCGGTGCTGACCTGGCCGGCGTTCATGCCCTGCAGCAGGGCATCGACTTCGTCCTGGTTGAGTACGGCTTCGGTGGACATGGGGGAGCGGGCCTCAGCTCACTGCATGACGAAGGTGGTGAAGAAAACAGCTTCGACTGTTTCCGGAGCGCCGCCCGCGCTCTTGACGATGCGGCGCACCTCCTTGAGGGCGTCACTGCGCAGCTTCTGCTTGCCTGCATGCGTGGCGAGCTCCGCGGCTTTCTGCTCGGCGAACAGCAGCAGCAGGTCGTTGCGGATCACGGGATCGTTGGCCTTCATCAGCTCGATAGTCAGCGGGTCGCGGCTGGCGAGCCGGACCTCGAGCTGCAGGAAGCGGACGGTCTGCTCGCCCTGGAAGTTCACGACGAACGGCGGATCGACGGGAATGAACAGCAGTGGCGCGGGCGGCGCCGGCTTCGCGACGGCCTTGGTCTCGGCACCGCGGGTCGATTTCCAGTACAGGAAGCCACCCACGCCGCCGCCGACGAGCACCAGCGCAAGCACCCCGGCGATCAGGATCCTGGACTTGCCCTTGGCGGGAGCCGCTTCCGGAGAATCCGGGGAAGAGGCTTTTTCTGCGGTCTGAGGCTTGGCCATGAACTGCCGTTCCACTCGATGCCATCTGGCAACGAGAGGAGATAAGCAATCGCCGTGCCACTCGCCAGACCGAGACGCAGGTCACACAAAGAAGCCGCGTGGGACCGTCGGCGACGGTTTCCTGACGCCTGAGGGGCGTCCCCGGCACGTTCCGGGAGCCGGATCAGGCGTAGAGGTCGAGCAGCCCCCGTCGAACCCGCGGATCCGCAGCGACCTGCATGCCCGCGTCATCGCCAGACTCCCGTGCGGCTCGGGCCAGGCTCGAGGCGCTGCGTGAACGCTGCGGATCCTCCGGCGACCCACTGAACACACCCGCGTCAGCCAGCGACAGACCGCCCGCGGCGAAGAGTTCCCGCAACCGCGGCAGCGCCTGCTCGATCGCCGCGCGCGCTTCGGGAGCCTGCGAGCCGAACCATACGGTCGCCTCGCCCTCGCGCAGCGCGATGCGGATTTCGAGCGGCCCCAGGTCCTCGGGCGTCAGCTGCAGGGTCGCAAACTGTTCACCGCGATCCAGCATCAGCGTGAGCCGACCACCGAGTTCGTCCCGCCAAGGCGCTGACCCCAGAGGCGACTGCAGGACTCCGCCGCCTGGCGGAGCCGTGCCGCCCGATGCGGGCGTCGCACGCAGCCCAGACAGGGCATCGATGAATCCGGCACCGCCGGGAGTCGGTGTAGAGGTGGACTGGGACGGCAGCTCGCTGCCGCCCTGCCCCTGCAGCGCGGTCACGGCCTCGAAGGGCAGCAACACGCCTGCCGTGAGCGCACCCGCACCGGACTCCAGCCTCGATTCCGCGAGCAGGCTGATGCCCTCCGACAGAGCCTCCCCTGGGGGCAGTTGAAGCCCCTGCGGAGCCGCCATCGGCCGCGGCCGTGCCGTAAGCAGGGCGGCAAGACCCTCCAGTGCACCGCCTGCCGTCACGGGAGCCTCCGGGGGCGGCGGTGTCGGGACCAGACCCAGCAGGGCCGCGACCTGCGCAGCGGCGCTCTCCGCCCCCGCTGCGCACTGTTCCGCGTTCGCATCACGGGTCTCGCGCCCCGCGGCGTCGGCAGGAGGCTCGACCGGACGCTGCGCCGTATCGGCCCCGGCCGCCTGCGGCGGAGCGGCCTGTGCCTCGCCGAGGATCCCGGCAAAGCCGCCACAGGACTCCGCATCGCCCGGGACCGCCCCCGCCGTCGTCCGCGACCCCCCGGTCGCGGCGACCGTGGGTGCGCCGCTCAATGCCATTGCACTCATCGGATCCGCCTCATGCCGTTTCTCTCAGGTTACGAGTCGCGATGTCCCGCGCGTGCTCGTCCATCTCACGCTGGTCGGCACGCTCCGCGACCATCCGTTCCTCCTCGATCCAGCGGTCGACCACCGTGGCGACCGCCTTGACCTGCAGGGCCGCCTCTCGCCAGCGGTTGCGTTCGAAGTCGCGGTCCACCTCGCAGCGCGCCAGCAGCCGCTGCTGCTGCGCGACCGCCTCGCCCAGCCGGGCGACGAAAGCCTGGTAGTCGCGCAGCGAGGGACCGGCGATGCCCGCGGCGCTGCGACTCTGAAACCCGCGCAGGTAATCCTCGCGATAGCGCGAGAGTTCCTCGAGACGCAGCCCGGCCTCCCGCAGCCTCGCCTCCGCCGCGCGCATCCGGCCCGCGCAGTCACGCTCGGTGGCCTCCAGGCCGCCGCGAAAAGTGTCGAGCCGTTGTGCCCGCTTCACTGCACACCCTCACCCGACGCGGCTGCCGGCCCGAGGATCTGGTGCAGCGCCGCGACGCTCTCCGCGTACCCGGCACGCTCCAGCAGGTCCTGGTCGAGGAAGCGCCTGACGCGCGGCCACAGTGCCACCGCCTCGTCGAGCTGCGGGTTCGCACCGGGCTTCCATGCACCGAGCGTCACCAGGTCGCGAGACTGGTTGTAGGTCGCGATCAGCTGGCGCAGACGACGCGCGGCGTCGAGTTGTCCTCGCGGGGCGACTTCGGTCATGACCCGGCTGATCGAAGCCTCGATATCGATCGCGGGATAGTGACCGGATTCCGCAATGCGCCGCGACAGCACGATGTGGCCGTCGAGGATGGCGCGGGCCGAATCGGCGATCGGGTCCTGCTGGTCGTCGCCCTCGGTCAGCACCGTGTAGAACGCGGTGATCGATCCGCCCCCCGATACGCCGTTGCCGGCACGCTCGACCAGCTGCGGGAGCTTGGCGAACACCGAAGGGGGATAGCCCTTGGTGGCGGGAGCCTCGCCGATGGCGAGCCCGATCTCGCGCTGTGCCTGCGCAAACCGCGTCAGGGAATCCATCAGCAGCAGCACGGACTTACCCTGGTCACGAAAATGTTCGGCAACGGCGGTCGCGAGCCATGCGCCGTGCAGGCGCATGAGCGGCGGTGCGTCGGCCGGGGCGGCCACGATCACGGCCCGCCTGCGGTCCGCGGCAGTCAGAATGCGGTCCACGAAGTCCTTCACTTCGCGGCCTCGCTCGCCAATGAGGCCGACGACGATGACGTCGGCCGCGGTGTACCGCGCCATCATGCCGAGCAGCACGCTCTTGCCGACGCCGCTGCCGGCGAACAGTCCGATGCGCTGCCCGCGCCCGATCGTGAGCGCGGCATTGATTGCACGCACCCCGACATCCAGCGGTTGGTCGATGGAGTGACGCTGCAGGGGGTTGATCGCGGCCCCGGTGAGCCGGCGCTCGGTCTCACAACGCAACGGCCCGAGTCCATCCAGCGGTTCGCCGGCGCCATCGATGATCCGCCCCAGCATCGCGTCGCCCACCGCCACAGTGCCGGAGCGCCGCGAGGGGATCACCCGCGTCGCAGGCTCGAGCCCGTGCAGGGCTCCGGTCGGCATCAGGAAAAGACGTTCGCCCGAGAACCCGACGACCTCGGCTTCCGTAGGTTCGCCGGTCCCGGAGATCAGTTCGCAGCGGTCCCCGACCGCGGCCAGGCATCCGGTGGCTTCGAGGGTGAGCCCGACCATGCGGGTCAGGCGCCCCTCAACCGGCGGAGGCGGCACCAGCCCGGCACGGCCCGAGTAGGCGGTCAGACGTTCATGCAGTGACGGCATGTTCTCCTCCGTTCGCCCGCCCGGCGCCACGCTCGTCGCCGAGGATCGACACGATGCTCGAAGCGATGCGGCTCTCGAGGCGCGCGTCGATCTGCGAGACATCGGTCACCACCCGACAGCCACCGCGGCCGAGCACCGGGTCCTCGATGACGGTCCAGGCCCGTTCCGCCGCGGGAGCAGCGAGTCGTTCGCGGACCACGGCGGCATCCTGCGGATGCAGGTGCACCCGGACTTCCCGTGCGCTGGCGGGCAGCATCTGCACGCAGTCGCGGATGATTGCGATCACCTGGCTGGGATCGAGCCGCAGGTCGCGCCGCGCGAGCTGCGCACCCGTCAGCACCGCAAGACGCGCCAGCTCGGCGGCAGCCTGTTCATCGAAGCGGTCCAGCGGCCGCGCTATCGAGTCGATGAGCGACTGCAGCAGCGCGGCCCGCTCGTCGAGCTGCTGCAGGCGTGCAGCGGACTCGCGCGCGACCGAAGCAGCGCCCTCGACACGACCCCGTTCGAAACCGGCCTCCCAGGCCGCCCGTGTTTCTGCATCCAGCCCCGAGGCGCTCGGCGAACGCCCGCGGAAGCTGATGACCGGACCGCGCACCTCGGGCATGACCCAGGCAGCCCCCTCGCCGCCCGCGGCGACGCCTGCTCGGATGGTGGCCTCAGACATAGGCGTCTCCGCCCCTGGAGCCGAGGTTGATCGTGCCTTCCTCGGCCAGCTTGCGCGCGACCACGATGATTTCCTTCTGGGCTGCCTCGACCTCGGAAAGCTTCACGGGACCCTTGGATTCGAGGTCGTCCTTGAGCATCTCGGCGGCACGCTGCGACATGTTCTTGAATATCTTTTCCTTCAGGCCTTCGTCGACCGCCTTGAGCGCGAGCAGCAGCTTGTCGCTGGGCACCTGGCGCAGCAGTTCCTGCATGCCGCGATCGTCGACCGCGGCGAGGTTGTCGAAGACGAAGACCAGGTCCTGGATCCTGGCGCCCAGCGCCTCGTCCGCCTGGTTAATCTCCGCCATCACGGCGCTCTCGATGCGCGGCTCGAGGAGGTTGACGATGTCGGCGGCCACTTTCGGTCCTCCGAGCACGGAGTTGCGCGTGGTGTTCGTGCCGGAGAACTGCCGTTCCATGATCTGGTCGAGTTCCTGCAGCGCCGCGGGCTGGATGCCGTCGAGCGTCGCCACGCGCAGCAGCAGTTCGCCGCGCAGGCTTTCGGGAAGATGCCGGATCACCTCGGCGGACTGCTCGGAGTCGAGGTACGCGAGGATGATCGCGACGATCTGCGGGTGCTCGGCGCGAACCATGTCCGCGATCGCGCGGCCCTCCATCCACTTCAGCGCCTCGAGCCCCTTGCTGGTGCGCGCCGTCAGGATCCGGTCGAGCACGCCCGTGGCGCGCTCCTCGCCGAGCGCGTCGATCAGCGTGTTGCGCACGAACTCGTCGCTGCGCAGTCCGAATGAGGTCTGCCCCTCGACCTGGGTCGAGAACTGCCCGAGTACCTCGGCCACCTCGGCCCGGGACACGTTCGCGACGTTGGCCATGGCCGCGCCCAGGCGCTGCACGTCCTTGGCGGTGAGGTGACGCAGCACCTCTGCGGCATCCTTCTCGCCGAGCGACAGCAACAGGATCGCTGCACGCTCGATGCCGTTCCGGGCTGCGGCCGCGTCAGCCATCGTTCGAGACCCAGGTTTTCACGACCTGCGCGACGCGGGCCGGATCCTGCGCCACCATCGAGCGCGCCTGGGCCACCTGCTGTTCATACGCCAGCGTGTTCGAAGGCATGGCCAGGGCAGCCCCCTGGCCCATCGCGCCGGGGTCGACCCCGATCTGTCCGGGACCGGCCGGGCCGCCGGGGCCCGCGCCGCGACCACCCGCCATGACCTGGCGCATCATCGGCTTGATGACGCCGAAGATCATCGCCAGAGCCAGGATGAGGCCCGCCAGGATCTTGGCGAAGTCCCGCGCCCAGGGACGCTCCCAGATCGGCACCGTCTCCAGTGCCTCGGCGTCGGGCACCGGATCGCCGCGCCACGCGCTGTTGACGACGTTGACGCTGTCGCCCCGTTCGGTGTCGAAGCCGACCGCATCCTTCACCAGCGCCGTGACGCGGTTGATCTGGTCGGGCGTCAGGGGCGTCTCGGTGATCTTGCCGTCCTTGCCGACGACACGGACGTTGTCGATGAGCACCGCGACCGAAAGCCGCTTCATGCGGCCGGCGGGCTGCCGCGTGTAGGCCAGGGTGCGGTCGATCTCGTAATTCCGGGTCGTCTGGCGACTGCCGGCCACTGCGCCCGCGGCGCCCGCGGCTCCGGTGGCGCCGGGCCGTGCCGGTTGCGCGCCCGGGGCGAGCGCGACGGCCGCCTCCGGGGGCTGGTTCGTCAGCGCACCGGGTACGCCGCCGGCGCCCGAGGCCGACGCCCCGTTCTCCTCGGCGAGCTGTTCGCTGCGCACCACCTGGCTCTCCGGGCGGTATTGCTCGCGGGCCTCCTCGGAGGCACTCATGTCGAACTGGGCGCTGACTTCCGCCCGCACGCGGCCCGCGCCGACCAGCGGTGCGATGAGCGCCTCGATGCGCTGCGCGTAGGTCTCTTCGAGCTGGCGCGCCATCTCGAGCTGCTGGTCGCGGATCGCGATGTCGTCGCGGCCCTCGGGCGATGAAAGCAGCCGACCCTGCTGGTCGACCACGGTCACCTGGTTCGCGTTCAGTTCCGGGACGCTCGAGGCCACCAGGTTCACGATAGCCGTGACCTGCTCGGACGCCAGACGGCGGCCCGGCCGCAGCTGGACGAAGACGCTCGCGCTGGACGGCACTCGGTCGCGGACGAAACTGGTGTTGCGCGGCGAAGCGAGGTGCACCCGTGCGCCGGCCACCTGCTGGAAGCTGGCGATGGTCTTGGCAAGTTCAGACTCGAGCGCATGCTGGTAGCGCGCCCCTTCCATGAACTGCGACAGCCCGAAGCCCTGGTCCTTGGACATGCTGGCGAAGCCGGCGCTCTGCGGCAGGCCCTGGCCCGCCAGCAGCAGGCGCGCCTCGTTGAGGCGTTCGAGCGGCACGGAGACCGCGCCGGTGCCGTTCTCGAGGCGGTACGGAATCCCGGCACCGGTGAGCGCCTGCGTGACGGCCGCGGCGTCCTCGTCCGCAAGGTTGCCCTGCAGCAGGTTGTAGGTGGGTCCCTGCGACCAGAGCACCACGCCCACGCCCGCGGCCACGGCCGCCGCGATTCCCACGAGAAGCACAAGGGGCCGCAGGCCCGCTGTGAGCCTCGGCATTCCCATCGCTGTTGCAGCTTCAGCCGCCATCCTGTTCTCCGATCAATATCCGGTGCGCACGGTCTGGTTCAGACCGGCATGTTCATGATGTCCTGGTACGCCGAGACGAGCCGGTTACGGACCTCGACGGCACCGCGGAACGAAACGCTGGCCTTCTGCATCTCGAGCATGACCTGCGGCAGGTCCATGCCCGGCTTGCCGCTCTCGAAGTCCGTGGCGGCCACGCGCGCCCGCTGCTGGGCGTCGTTGACCTTGTCGAGGCCGCCCTTAAGCACGGCCGCGAAACTCACGCTGGACTTCGATTCCACCCCGCCCATCGCCTGACTGGCCTGGGCGGCCTCGGCGATGCCGCCGGTCGCGCTCGAGCGGATCGCGCGGATCTGCGACAGCACACGATCGATTTCCATCTGGCTCATGCTGCGGGCACCTCGACCCCGGCGGCCCGCAGGCGCGCAAGCTTGTAACGCAGGGTGCGCGGACTGATGCCCAGCCGCTCGGCGATGGCGCTGCGCGTGGCCTGCGGCATGTTGAGGGCCTGCAGCAGCAGGTCGCGCTCGGTGCGCTCCAGTGAGCGCGCGAGGATTCCCTCGGCGGGGACGCAGCGCGCGATGGCAGCGGGAAGATTCAAGGCACCGGCCGGGCGCAGGCCTTCCGGCAGGTCCAGCTCGAGGTGTTCCGCGTCGATCACCGGGCCGGTGCACAGGATCAGCGCCCGCTGCAGCACGTTGTCGAGTTCCCGGGCGTTGCCCGGCCAGGGATGAGTCAGGAGCACGTGGGCCGCATCCGCCGAAAGCGCGGGGATCGCGGAGCCGGGCTTCACGCGCAGGGCCAGCAACTGCGTGGCGATCGGCAACACGTCGTCGCGTCGCTCGCGCAGCGGCGAGAGCTGCAGGGGAAACACGTTCAACCGGTAATAGAGGTCCTCGCGGAACCGTCCCGCCGACACCTCGCTGCGCAGATGCCGGTTCGTGGTGGCCAGCACCCGGACGTCGAGCGCGACGGTGGCGCGGCCGCCGAGCCGCTCGACCTCACGCTCCTGCAGGACCCGCAGCAGTTTCGCCTGCAGCCCGATCGGCATTTCCGAGATCTCGTCCAGCAGCAGCGTACCGCCCTGCGCCTGCTCGAACTTGCCGGGGTGCGCGGCATGCGCGCCGGTGAAGGCGCCCCGCTCATAGCCGAACAGGACCGCCTCGAGCATGTTCTCGGGAATCGCGGCGCAGTTGACGGCGAGAAACGGCTGCGCCGCGCGGGGCGACTGGCGGTGGATGAACCGCGCAAGCACTTCCTTGCCGGTCCCCGACTCGCCCGAGATGAGCACCGTGCACTCGCTGGCGGCCACGCGGCACGCCAGGTCGATGAGACGCCGTGAGGCATCGGCGACAGCCACCGGCTCGACGGGTTCCGCTCTGGTCCTGCTGGGTTCCGACATCGCTCTCTCTCCGTTCCCGTGACCGGGATCTGACCCTTGGGGAGAGAGCAAGAAGCATGCCGGGTGCTGAATTGCCGCCCAGTGTGAACGGCGTCACGCTCTGCGGCGACGTCCGGCCGGCGGCGTCAAGGTTCCGTCAGTGACTCGCCGGTGGCGATCCCGAGTTTGCGCAGCTTCTCGACGAGCGTGGTGCGACGCAGCCCGAGCAGCCGCGCCGCCTGGGCGACCGTTCCACCCGATCGCTCGAGCGCCTGCTCGATCAGCCGCGTCTCGATCGCCTGGAGGTGCGCCTTGAGGTCGAGGCCCTGCTCCGGCAACACGGTCGCCGCCAGCAGAGACTCGGTGCCGCCGGGCTCCGGCTCGGATCCGAGCAGCCCGATCGCCTCGAGTTCGGTCAGCGCATTCTCGAGCGCTGAGGGCGCCAGGATGCCCGCCGCCGCAGCGCTGTCATGCGCGGGCGCAGGCCCGGGCGGCGCAGGATGCGCGCCGTACTGCCCGAACAGGTCGGCGACCAGTTCCGGGGGCCGGTAGCGCGGCGGAAGCTGCACCAGGTCCACCACGCCGTCGGTATTCAGGATGCTCAGACGCTCGACCAGATTCGCCAGCTCGCGGACGTTGCCCGGCCAGGCATGACGACGCAGCGCGGCCAGCGCCCGCTCGGTGAAGCGCAGCGGTCCGCGACCCGCCGCCGCATTCTGGCGGACGAACTCCGCGATCAGCGTTTCCAGGTCCTCGAGGCGGTCACGCAGTGCCGGCATCTCGATGGGGAACACATTCAGGCGGTAGAAAAGGTCGCCGCGGAAATGCCCGCGCAGGATGGCCTCGTCCAGGTTGCGATGGGTCGCCGCGATGATCCGGACATTGCAGGAAATGGGCTGGTGGTTGCCCACGCGCTCGAACACCCGCTCCTGCAGCACCCGCAGCAGCTTGACCTGCATCGGGAGGCTCATGTCGCCGATCTCGTCGAGGAAGAGCGTGCCCGCCTCGGCGATCTCGAAGCGCCCACGGCGCGCCGAGTAGGCGCCGGTGAAGGACCCCTTCTCGTGACCGAACAGCTCGCTCTCGAGCAGCTCGGCGGGGATGGCGCCGCAGTTGACCGCCACGAACGGGCCGTTTCGCCGCCGGCTCGAGTCATGGACCGCGCGGGCGACGACCTCCTTGCCCGTCCCGGACTCGCCGAGCACCAGGACGCTGGAGTCGTGGGCGGAGACCTGCTGGATGAGGTGTACGACCTCCCGGATCGGGGTCGAGTCGCCGCTGGGCATGCGCGCCCCATGGCCGGCCGCCTGCGGGGCGCCGGCAGATCCCAGGGTCCCCGCGGATGAAGTCGGTCTGCTCAAGAAGCTCACCTTGCCTGTGCGGGCTGGATTCTGTCCCATGCCGCCACGCCGCGACGCGTGCAGGGCGCGCATTCGCACCCTGCGGACTGCGAACCCGCTCACACTTTACTCGTATCTGGGGGGCCGCCCGGGGCCCGGGCCAGCCTTGCCGACCGGGGAATCCGGCTGGCAACTCAACGCCGCGTGTGTCGTACCCCGGCAATCTGCCGCCGGTGGCGCCGGAAGACAAGCTTCTCGACATGATCGCCGACCGCCTCGGGGAGCGGCTCGAAGCGCATGTGCACCACTCCGTCATGGCTTTCGTCGGCCACGGACCCCAACAGGCACAGGGGCTGGACCAGGGAATCCTTCAAATGGACCTCGACGACGCCCCGGGTTCCCGGCGCAGGGGCGGCTCCGTCCGTCTGCCAGACGATGCCGTGGGCATTGAAGCGCACCGGCCGCGCGGGTGGCCGGGACTGGCTGGCGGCCAGCAGGTGGCCGACCATCTCGAGCAGCAGGTTGACCTTGAGGTCGATACGCAGGAGGTCGGCCGCGTGGGGTGAGTCCTCGTCCTGCTTGTCCTGCTGCCCGTGCTCCTCGATGGCTGCGCAGGCCTGCAGCATCCGCAGGTTGCGGTCCGCCCAGCTGGCCAGCAGCGCGGCGTCCGGCGCGACCTCCAGCGCGCGGAAGCTCACGGGCAGCACATCGGCGTAGGCCAGTTCGTCGTGCAGGATCACCGTATCGCCGTGCTCGCCCATTTCGATCCGGACCTCAGCCCTGCCCCGACATCCGGGACGGGCACATCTGTGCAATGACCCGCTCGGACTCTAGCACCGCGCCCCGCAGGGCGGCGATCGTATCGGCTTCGGTCGGTCCCTCGGATGCATGGCGCTGCAGCGCATCGAGCAGGCTGCGGCGCGCGGCCAGCGTTGCCGAGACGTCCTCCCAGGCGTTGCGCTGCACCAGATCGACGAGCCGCACCGTGCTGGTGACGACCGCATCCGACAGCCATCGTCGCCGCGGCGATGCCGCGGACGACGGCAGGTCCCCCAGGAACTTCATCCGGCCACTCGCTGGGCGTTGCGCGCCGACGCCGGCATCGCAACCCAGGCGCTGCGGATCTCCTGCAGCAGCGCCGTGACGCCGTCCAGGATCTCTGGCCGGTTTTCCAGCTGCGCACGCAGCAGTTCGCGGGTGATGTACTCGTAGAGGCGGTCGAGGTTGACCGCCAGCGCACCGCCCACCCGCAGGTCGAGGCTGCCGCGCAGCTCCCCGATGATGGCCAGCGAGCGCTGCAGGTGCACGTGCTTGTCCGCGACCTCCCCGCGAAGGATGCAGCCGCGGGCCTGCGCGAAGCGCGACAGCGCGCCATCCATGAGCATCAGGATCAGGCCATGCGGATCCGCCGCGGCGACGCCGCCATGCGTGGCGACCATCTGGTAGGCGGCGAGTTTTCCGGCGCTGGAGGGGAAGGACATGGCGAACTCCGGGGCAGTAATCTGTCACCAGAGTTAACGGCGCACGGCGGCTGGACTTGAGGCCCAGGGCGCCGCCGGCGCGCGATCAGCCGAGTCTTTGTGCGAGGAACCCGCTGGTGGACTGCATGCCGCTGAGCAGCGAGTCGAGCGCCGAGAACTGGGCGCGATAACGCTTCTCCACCGCCACCATGCGCAGTTCCAGCGCCTCGCGATCGCGGGTCGCGGCGCGCTTCGTGGCCGTCAGGGTTTCGCTGCGCTGGGTCACACGGCCCTCGGCGCCGATGGCCCCTTCGACGACGGTGCTGAGCCGCGCGGCGACGCCTTCGGCGGACCCGAACAGTCGACCCACCGAGCCATAATCCGCCGACAGGGCCGCCGTAAGTTTGGCTTCATCGAGCTTGAGCGTGCCGTCCGCACCGAAACTGACGCCGATGGAGCTCAGGCTGTCGTAGGGCGCGCTGGCCGTCGCCGATGCCGCAGCCGCCTCACGCCGCAGGCTGCCTTCGATGTTGCGCAGCATCGCGTCGCCCACCAGCGGCCCACCGACCCGTGTTGCCGGGTCATAGCTGCGAAGGCGCGCGATGGTGTTTCCCAGAACGTTGAAATCGGCGATGAACTTGACCACACGGTCGCGCGCGGCCGTAGTGTCGTTCCCGACGGTCAACGTGAGGGGTGTGCCGGGCTTGGCCGCGAGCAGATCGAGGGTCACACCCTCGATCGCGCCGACCACGGAGTTGCTCGCACTGCTGACCTCGAAGCCGTCCACCAGCAGGCTGGCGTCGCGCGCGGCAGCGACCTCGGAGAGGCCGCCGTGAGAACCCGCCGCGTAGCCCAAGCCGTGGAGCGCGCCGCCGGTTGTGCTGACGGACATCGCGTTGTCGGCGCCGGTCAGGCGCGAGGTGAGCACCAGGCGTGAGCCGTTCTTCTCGTTGATGATGGTGGCCTGGATGCCAGTGTTGCCGGCGGCGCTGTTGATGCCGTCGCGCAGGTCCTCGAGCGAATCCGCGTCGGCCGGCAGGGTCACCGAGAAACTCGTCTCACCCTGGCTGAAGCTCAGCGTTCCCGCCCCGAGTCGGTGCGCCCTGCCTTCCGAATAGACTCCGGAGGCGAGCTTGTGCGCGCTGGCCCGTTCGGTGACCTCGACCGAGTAGCTTCCGGCAACGCTGCTCGCGTCAGCGCTGGCGGAAAATACGCTCTTGTCCGAGGACTCGGCCTTGCGGCCCTGGAAAACCGTCTCCGTCTTCAGGCCCGCCAGCGAGGTCTGCAAGGCCGAAAGCGCGCCCCGCAAGGTGCCGGTCGCGGTGATCTGGGCGTCGACCCTGGATTCGATGCGCTTGATGCGGCCTTCCGCGCCCGCGCGCTCCGAGGCCACAAGCTGCTTGACCAGCGAATTGATATCGAGGCCTGAGCCGAGGCCCTGGGCTGAAAGTCCCGCCACGCTCAGGCCTTCCCGTCGAACAGCACGCCGAGACCGCGGTCGATCATGGCGGCCACGCGCAACTGGGTGGCATCCGGAATCATGCGCACGACCCCGCCTCCGGCATCGCGCACCGTGACGATCGTCTTGCCGCTCGCGGCATCCACCTGGAAGTTCAGGTCGCGGTTCGCGCTGCGCACGAACGTGTCGATCTGGGCGGAGACGGCGGCCTGCTCCTTGGTGTCCTGCGGCGGCAGCTGCGGACGCGACGGCGGTGCCATTTCCGGAAGCGCTACCAGCGTGCGCCTGGCGCCCGGCGCCGAACCGGTACCCGGCACCGGGGCAGTGGCGACTGCCCTGCCGGCAAAGGCGACTGTCTCTGAGCTCATGAGTGTCCACCTCGAATCGGGAAAAGGCGAAGGACAGTGCCCTCAGGCACCGTCCCCCGCCGGTCGAACCCGGCTCTTTCAAGCCTGGTCGTCATGGCTTACCCAGTGATCATCGCAGCAGCGCGAGGACGTTCTGGGGAGCCGAGTTGGCCTGCGAGAGGATCGCAATGCCGGCCTGCTGCAGCACCTGCGCGCGGGTCAGCGAAGCGGTCTCGGAGGCGAAGTCCGCGTCCTGGATGCGCGAGCGGGCGGCCGACATGCTCTCGGAGGAGGTCTGCAGGCTCGAGATCACCGACTCGAAGCGGTTCTGAGTCGCACCGAGACTGGCGCGGGCCGTGTTGACCGTATCGATGGCCGTGGTGACGGACGTGAGTGCGGTAGCGGCACCGGCAGCCGTCGAGATGTCCACCGCGGCGATGGCCAGGCCCGTGGAATCCTTGGCGGTGATGGCCGCCACGGTGATCGTCTGGCCGTTGTCGGCGCCGACCTGGAAGTCGGTCGCGGCAAACGTGCCGTCGAGCAGCGCGATGCCGTTGAACTTGGTCTGGTCGGCGATGCGGTCGACTTCCGCGATAAGCATCGTGGCTTCCGCGTTCAGGGCCGTCCGGTCCGACGCGCTGTTGGTGCCGTTCGAGGACTGCACGGCCAGCTCGCGCAGGCGCTGCAGGTTGTTCCCGATCGAGCCCAGCGCGCCGTCCGCCGTCGAGGCAAGCGAGATCGCGTCGCTGGCGTTGCGGGTGGCCTGGTTGAGGCCGCGGACCTGCGAGGTCATGCGCTCGCTGATCGCGAGGCCGGCGGCGTCGTCCTTGGCGCTGTTGATGCGCAGACCCGACGACAGGCGCTGCAGGGCGGTCGACTGCTGCGCGGCCGACGTGTTGAGGTTGCGCTGCGCGGTGAGCGAGGCGACGTTGGTGTTGATCATCTGGGGCATGGGGAAACTCCTTCGTTGATGTCGGTCTCCGAGTCGCCCCGGAGTCTGCGGTGTCAGTCCTCGGTCCAGGCTCGAAGCCAGTGCCGTTCTGTACTGTGTTTATCGGTTCGGTATGTACTTACTTGAGGGGTTTTTCGCTCGGCCTGGCGTACTGCGACGCAGGTCACATTCAGGCTCAGAGGTAGTCGAACAGCGTGAGCTGCGCCACGCGCGTGTAGGACTGCTGCGCTGCCTGCAACGCCACCATCTGCGTGTTCATGCGCCCGATGGCCTCGGCGTAATCGAGGTCGCGCACCTGCGCCAGGCTCGCGTTCACCTCCAGCTCGAAGCTCTCGCGCGCACTCGTCGCCGAATCGAGCGCCGAGAGGCGCGCGCCCACTTCGGCACGCACCGTCAGCAGGTGGTCGAGGCCCTGGTCAAGCTGCTGCAGCAAGCCCGCGAAGGCCGTGCTGCGCTGCGCCGCGGGGGCCACGCCGGTGCCCGGTGACTCCACCGTGGTGATGAGCCTGTCGAGTGTTGCGAAGATGTCTTCGTTGCCGGCGCGGTTGATGGCGAAGCTGTCGCCCGCCGCCGGAGCGCCCTTCACGGTGACCCTGGCGCCCAGGAACTCGATGGCCTGCCCGGGCGTGAACGCGCCGGCGACGACTTCAGCGCCGCCCGCATCACGTACGGAATAGGTCCCAGCCGTGGGGAACTGCAGGCTGTAGCTGCCCGCAACCCATGAGGCCGGATCGACGACCGCACCGGTGTCGATGCTGCCGGAACCCTGATTCCCCGGGGCGGCAGCGGTGGTGAACGTCCCGTTGCCGGCCACTATGTTCATGAACACTTCGGCGCCGCTGTGGCCATCCAGCACGCGCTGCGAAGGCCCTACCTGCACAGAACGCGTCAGACTGTCGCCCGAATAGGCCACGCCGAGGGCGCTCCGCGCGAAGGGTTGAGTCGCCGTGCTCGTGCCGGCGAACAGGTAGCCGCCGCTGGCATCCTTGCGGTTGGCCAGGTCCACCATCTCGTCGCGCCGCTGGCGCAGTTCGGCGCCGATCATCTGCCGTGAGGCGGGATCGAGCGCCCCGCTGTTCGCCTGGATGGTCAGCTCGCGCACCCGCTGCAGGACGTTGCCCGCATCCGCGAGGGTCTGCTCCTCGAGCGACAGCCGGTTCGTGACCAGGTTCGCGTTGGTGGCGAACTGCCCCGACGCGGACAGGGTGCGCTCCAGCCCTTCGATCCGCGCGGCAGCCGAAGGATCGTCGCTCGGCTGCGCCACGCGCCGGCCGGTGGCAATCTCGTTCTGGGTCCGGGACAGCGTGGCCTGCTGTCGCAGCATGGCCGTGACCGGGTTCTGCTGCAGCGTGAGGGTGGAGAGTCTCATGGCGTTTCAGTCCTCAACGGGTCGAATCCAGCAGGGTCCGGAACATCTCGTTGGCGACGCGCACCAGCTGCGCGGCAGCCTGATAGGCCTGCTGGTAGCGCAGCAGGTTGGCGGCCTCCTCGTCGAGGTTCACGCCCGACACGCTCTGGCGCTGCGTGATGGCCTCGTCCCGCATGACAGTTTCAGCCTCGAGCCCGACCTGGGCCTGCTGGGTGGTTAGACCCAGCCCGGTCGTCGCACGGATCGCCGCATCCGCCACGGAGGTCCGACCGCCGTCCAGCCGTCCACCGGCGAGCGCATCGGCCATCGCCAGCGCGTTGCGGTTGTCGCCCACGCCGGCTGAGTTGTCCTTGACGGTGAACCGGTCGCCAGCCGCCGGCGTGCCCTCGAGCGTCACGCTCCAGCCGTTGAGCTGGATCGGAGCACCGCTGGTGTAGGGATAGCTGCCGGAACCGTTGATCGAATAGCTGCCAGGCCCGGTGAATTCGAGGGTCACGGCCTGCCGCAGGCTGGGATTGGCGGGGTCCACGACCTCGCCAGGGGAAATCGTGGCACGCCCCAGGTTCGCGGCCGCGGCTTCGGCGCGGATCGGCGCGGCGGCTGCGATGCGCGTCGGATCCTTGATGTTCAGCGCCAGGCCTTCGAGTCCGTCGCGCGTCGGACGCACCAGATAGCGGTCGCCCTCGGCGGGCGTACCGCTGAGCTGGAAGGCGACGCCCTCGGCGCGCAGCGGATCCGCGCTGGTGCCCGTGCCGGTCGTCGGGACGCTGCCGCCACCGTCGGCACGGCGCAGCATCCAGCGACCGCCGGTGAAATCGAGCTGGTAGTCGGTGCCGGTCAGGGCGCCGCTCGACTCGATCGACGCCCGTACGGTCGCGCTGCCGGTGTTGGTGCCGCTGGGCATGACCGAGGGCGCACCGAACGAGAAGAAATCGCCACCCAGGGCGCCCTTGAGGTCGAGCCCGGCACGATGCTGCTCGTTCATGGCCTCGGTCAGCCCGGCCGCGATGCGACCGAGATCGCTGCGCGCCGGGTCCAGGACCTGGCTGCGGAAGTCGAGCAGGCCACCCACCGACCCCCCGCTCAGGGACGCGGTCACGTCGCTGGTGCCCTGGTTGCCCTCGAGCAGCACCCGCGGGCGGGTGACGTCGAAGCTGTCGGGGACCGTGGTCAGTTTCGAGGCGGACTGGTTCACCACCAGGGCCTGGCCGTTGCCGATGAACACGTTCAGGACACCGCGTTCCTGCGGCACCGTCGTCACCGTCACCTTGGTGGCGAGTTCGTCGAGCAGGCGATCCCGCGCGTCGAGCAGATCGTTGGGTGGCTGGTCCGTCTCGGCGTAGCCGCCGGCGATGTCGCGGTTGAGCCGCGCGATGCTCTGCGCCAGGTTGTTGATGTCGGCGGTCTCGGAACGCAGTCGCGAGCTGACGCTCTCTTCCATGCTGCCGAGCCGCTCGTCGAAGCCCTTGAGCCGGTCGACCAGGCCCTGGGCCTCGCCCAGCAGCGTCTGGCGCGCGGCCATCGAACCCGGCTCGGTCGCGACCGTCTGCACCGCGTTCTGCAGGCGCTGGACGGTGGCGGAAAGTCCCGTCGAAGCCTCGCCCAGCAGGTTGCTGACGCGCGCGGCCTCACCCGCGAACACCTCGAGGCGCGCGGTGGTGCTGGAACCCGAGCGCGACTGGTCGACCAGATAGTCGTTGACCTGACGCCGTACGGTGCCCACCTCGACGCCATTGCCGACCCAGCCGTTGCCGGCGGGGGATGCGACCCGGGTGCGCAGGTCCACCCGCTGGCGGACGTAGCCCTCAGTGTTCGCGTTGGCGATGTTGTGGCTGGTCGTATCGAGGGCGCGCTGCATCGCCAGCAGCCCGCTCAACCCGGTCGACATGACATTACCCATCGAACTTCACTCCAACGGAAAGCGGGGTCATGCCCTCAGGCCTCCCCATGCGGACTCTGTATCGGCAAGGAGTTGCCGCCCTTGAGACGTCCGTCGAGAAATTTTCCGACCGTCTCGGCGACCGCAGACAGCTTCTCTGCATATCGGGGGTCGGTGGCATAACCGCCGCGCTGCAGCGCGGTGGCGAAAGCGCCGGTGTCCTCGCCGGTACCGAGCGCAGCGGCATAGCGCGGATTGCGCGACAGCAGCGAGACATAATCCCCGACGCTCTCCTGCGGATTGGCATACGCCCGGAACCGCTCCACCCGCGCCGTGGCCACGCCGGCCTCGAACTCGAGCGTGCGCGAGCCGACGGCCTCGCCCTGCCAGCCACCGGTCGCCTTGATCCCGAAGAGGTTGAAGCTGGCCTTGCCGTCGGGACCCGCAGGCATCGATGCGCCCCAACCGGTTTCGAGCGCGGCGTGGGCCAGCAGGGTGCGCGGCGAGACGCCCAGCGCCCGCCCCGCCCGCTCCATTTCCGGGAGCATCTTCTCGACGAATGCTTCAGGCGAACCACCGACGGCGTTCGCGCGGTTTCCCGTCGCGGCGGCGGGCGGCGCGCCCTCAGCCTTGCCCGCAGGCGCGGCTCCCGGCACCACGCCGGAACGCAGCAGCTGCTCCACCAGCATGTCGGCGAGGCCGAGCCCCTTGCCGCGGGACATCTCGACGGACAACTGGTCATCGAACATGTCGCGATAGAACCCGCTTTCCTGCGAGTCGAACAGCGAATCCCCGGTGCTCGCCTGCCGCATGCTCTGCAGCATCATCCTCGTAAAGACCGTCTCGAACTGCCGCGCGGCCTCGCGCAGCGCCTCGGGGCTCTGCGCACGGGCCTCGCGCTTGAGGCTGGCGAGCCCCTGGAGGTCGGTGTAGGACGCAATCTGCAGCGATTCGATGGCCATGGGGATCCCGTCTCAGATGACGATGAGTTCGGCGCGCAGCGCGCCGGCCTGCTTGAGTGCCTCGAGGATGGCCACGAGGTCACCCGGTGCGGCGCCGACCCGGTTCACGGCCGCGACGATCTCGTCCAGGCTCACGCCGGAATCGAACTTGAACATCCGCGCCGTGGGCTGCTCGACCTGGACCTCGGATCGCTGCACGGCCACCGTCTCACCCTGGCTGAACGCGTTGGGCTGACTGACGTCGGTCCGCTCGGTGATCGTCACCGAAAGCGAACCGTGGGCCACGGCGGCCGGCTTCACGCGTACTCCCGCGCCGATCACCACGGTGCCGGTACGTGAATTGACGATGACCCGCGCCGGCGCATCGCCCGGCTCGATGTCGATCTGTTCCAGCGTCGAGACGTAGGCGATGCGCTGCGAGGCGTCCGTCGGTGCCGTGACGCGTACCGAGACCGAATCGACCGCGGCGGCGGTACCCTGCCCCAGCAGCTTGTTGATGCCCTCGGCCAGCCGCGTCGCGGTGGTGAAATCGGGCGAATTGAGGTTGAGCGTAACGTGCGGCTCGGTGGCAAAGTTGCTCGGCACCGCGCGTTCGACGGTGGCGCCATTGGGGATACGGCCGCCGCTCGGCACGTTCAGCGCAATGCGCGAACCGTCCTTGCCGGACACGCCGAAACCGCTGACGATCATGCTGCCCTGCGCAATCGCGTACACCTCGCCATCCACGCCGCGCAGCGGCGCCATCAGGAGCATGCCGCCGCGCAGGCTGCCGGCGTTGCCGATGGACGCCACCGTCACGTCGATGGTCTGGCCGGGCTTGGCGAAAGGCGGCAGTTCGGCGCTGACCGTCACCGCCGCCACGTTCTTGAGCTGCGGGTTGACGTTCGGCGGGATCGTGACGCCGAAGCGCGCCAGCATGTTCTTGATGCTCTGCACCGTGAACGGCGCCTGGCTGGTCTGGTCACCGGTGCCATCGAGGCCCACCACGAGTCCGTAGCCGACCAGCTGGTTGCTGCGCACCCCGGCGATCGACGCGAGGTCCTTGACGCGCTCGGCGACGGCGGGCGCCGGCGCCCCGGCCACCAGCAGCCCCAGGCAGAGGCCCAGCAGCGCGGGCATTGATCGGTTCGGGCGGAATGTCATGGGCGGGTGCCTCGGTTCAGAACGGCAGGAGCGGCGACGAGAAGAAGCGCGCGAGCCAGCCCGGGGCGTTGGCATCCGCGATCGCGCCGCGTCCGGCGTAGGTGATAGCGGCATTGCCGACCTTGTAGGAGGGAACAGAGTTGTCCGGCTCGATGTCGATGGGCCGGACGATGCCGGTGAGCCGCACGAGCTCCTGGCCCTGGTTGATCGTGATCCATTTCTCGCCGCGCACCAGCAGATTGCCGTTGGCAAGGCGACGGGAGATGCTCACGGTGATGTCACCCTCCAGCCGGTTGCTTTGCCGACTGGAGCCCTCGCCATCGAAACTGGTCTGGTTCTCGAGCCCCATCCCGAGCACCTCGACGCCGTTGACGGTCACCGGGCGCCCGGCGATCGTCGGGCCGGGAAGTTCCGCGGAGGTGTCCTTCTTCGTGCTCGTGCTCGAGCTCTTGGAAGCGTTGGTGCGCTCCGAGAGCCGGATCGTCACGATGTCCCCGACCCGGCGCGCCACGGCGTTCTCGAACAGCGGGATGTCGTGCCCCGCCTGGTAGATCGCACCCGTCGCCGCCGCGCGGGGCGCCGGGTCCTCAGGCAGTGCAGGGTCCCATGACTCGCGGGCCAGCGGGTTCATGCTTGCGCAGCCACCCGCCAGCACGGACAGCGACAGCAGGGCGAAGTATCGGGTCGGCTTATTCATGCTTCAGTTCCAGGGTCAGAGCCGCGAGGTGAGGTATTCGAGCATCTGGTCGGTCGTCGAGATGGCCTTCGAGTTCATCTCGTAGGCACGCTGGGTCTCGATCATGCTCACCAGCTCCTCGACCACGTTGACGTTGGAGGCCTCGAGCGAGCCCTGCTGCAGCAGGCCGAGCCCGTTCTGCCCGGGCGTACCCGACTGCGGCGGGCCGCTTGCGGCGGATTCAACCAGCATGTTTTCGCCGCGGGGCTGCAGGCCGCCGGTGTTGATGAAATCGACCAGCTGCAGCGAACCGACCTGGTTCGGTGCCGCCTGTCCGGCAAGCTGGACGGACACGACGCCGTCGTTGCCGATGCTCACCGACTGCGCGCCGTCCGGAATCGAGATGCCCGGCTGCACGACATACCCGCTGGAGGTCACCAGCTGGCCCTGTGCGCTGACGTTGAAGCTGCCGTCGCGGGAGTAGGCGCTGGTGCCGTCCGGCAGC
>CAJACZ010000125.1 GCA_903938365.1 uncultured Pseudomonadota bacterium
GATGAACAGGGCCATCGCCACCACGGGCAGCATGCGTCGCCGCGGGTCTCCCGGCGGGGTGCTCACACCCGGCGCACTCCCTTGGCGGCCATGTGGCCGCGGACGATCTCGAGGGCGCTGCGGTCGTGGTCGGGCAGCATCACCGGGGATTCACCGAGCGGCGTGCAGCGCTCGCCCCAGCGCACGAGGTGCGCGCAGAACGTCAGTCCACCGCCGAAGGCCGGCATCAGCAGGGTCGCGCCGGGCTTCACTCGGCCTTCCTCGAGTGCTTCGCACAGCGCGACCGGCACCGTCGCCGCGGACATGTTGCCGTAGCGCTGGACGTTGATGTAGACCCGGTCCGTCGGCAGGTTGGCGCGCCGCGCGACGGACTCGATGATGCGCAGGTTGGCCTGGTGGGGCACCACGAGATCGATGTCCCCGGGGTTCAGGCCGGCGCGACGCAGCACGTCCTCGCAGGCTTCGCCCATGCCCATGACGGCCTTCTTGAAGATCTCCTGGCCCTCGAACTGCCAGCTGGTGTCGCCGTAGATGAGGCCGCGGTTCACGTAGGCGCCGCCCATCCCGTGGATGCGCAGGATTTCGCGCGAGGCACCGTAGCAGCCGAGTTTCTCGAGCAGCAGGCCCTCGTCGCGGTCGGTCGCCTGCAGCACCACCGCGGCGGCGCCGTCGCCGAACAGCACCGCGACGTTGCGGTCCTGCCAGTCCAGGTAGGGCGAGATCAGTTCCGCCCCGACCACCAGGGCGCTGCGCACCACGCCGCTGCGGATCATGGCCGTCGCGGTGGACAGGCTGTAGAGGAAGCTCGTGCAGGCGGTGTTGACGTCCATGGCGGCGCAGCCGTCCGCGCCGAGCCGCGCCTGCAGGCCGGAGGCCATGTTCGGGCACTGGTCGTCGAAGGTAGTGCTGCCGAACACGATCAGCTCGATGTCCTTGCCCTCGAGGCCCGCGCAGGCCAGCGCGCGCGACGCGGCGACATGCGCCATGTCGCCGAGCGAGACATGGGCCACGCGGCGCTCGCGGATGCCGGTGCGACTGGCGATCCATTCGTCGGAGGTGTCGAGGAAGGTCGCGATGTCGTCGTTCGACAGGATGGCCGGTGGCAGGCATTTGCCCCAGCCCGTGATGCCTGCGTTGGGCATTGGGTCCCCTTCTGTGTGTGGGCCCCGGCGTTCCCGGGGCGGCACGGCAGGATACCCCGTCCCGTGCCGCCGGCGCCCCGCGGTTCCACGGGTCGGCCAGACGAAGCGATCGGTGCGCCCGGGAGGGGGGCGTCGTGGGTATGGTCGGTCCACGAGGCGCACGAGGCGCCTGGGGAGGAACAACGATGTGGATGCCGCCGATCGCGCCTGAATGGCAGGGCCGGGTCGAGTTCTGGGAGCTGGTGTTCGGGACCTGGACGTCCTACGCGTTCCTCGTTCTGTGGTGGCAGAAGGTGCTGAAGGAGCCGCTCGACGAGTGGCGCTACGCGATGCTGGTGTTCCTCGGCGCCGGCGCGTTCTGGATCAACCATTACTTCCAGAAGGCGCCGCTGTGGTTCTGGATGATCAACCTCTACACGGTGTTCTACGTCATTGCCTGGTGGAAGGTGGCGTCGATCGGCACGCGGCCCCGCAGCGGCGGCTGGAAGGTCGCCGCGCTGGCCGGGTCGCTGGTCTACACGGTCGCGTTCATCGCCTTCGAGCAGCTCGCACGCTACGGCGTGGCGAACTGGGGCATGCACGAGTTCTGCTGGATGGCGACGTCGTTCCTCGGCTTCCCGTGGCTGATCTGGTGGCGCGGGCACAGCACCGTTGCGCCGGCGCCGGCCGAGGTCTCGCCGTATCCGAAGCCGCGCTGGCGCGGCGCCGGGGGCGACCTCTAGCGGCGCCTGGCCGTCAGCCCAGCGCGCCCAGCACTTCCAGCGCCACGCGCTCGGCGGACTCGAAGGCGCCTTCCATGCCGCGACTGCCCACCGCGGTGTGCTCGCCGCAGAAGAACAGCCGCTGGTGCGGGCGGGCGATCGCCGCGCGCAGCGCCGTGACCTGCCCGGGCTGGAAGATCGCCCAGTCGCCGGCTGCGAACGGGTCGTTCGCCCAGGACTGCATGCCGGCGACGCGCAGCAGCCCCCTGGAGGCCGGACGCAGCTTCTCGAATTCGGCAATGATCATCCGCTTGGCGTCTTCGGGGCTGAAACGGTCGATGAACTGCGCGGCCAGGCCGCGGCACCACACTGTGAGGCTGGTGACCTCGGTGTCGGTCTTGCCAAATTTCTGTGCGAGCACCAGGCCCAGCGGCCCGTTGGTCCACATCGAGGGCGACAGGCCGTCGCTTTCCCAGAAGGGCTGCTTCGCGACCAGGTGGAACTGCGTGATCGGGATGTGGCCGAGCGTCTGGATCGCCTTGTACTGCACGGCTTCGGGCAGCGGGTCGAGCGCGACGTGGCGCAGCGTCGAGAACGGCGTCGAGCAGACCACGGCTTTCGCCCGGTAGCTGGTGCCGTCGGCGCAGCTGACCTTGGCACCGGTGGCGGTGGTCTCGATCGCCACGATGCGCTTGCCCTGCAGCAGGTCGCCCTTCAGTCGCTTCGCCATCGCGATCGGCAGGTTCTGGTTGCCGCCCTTGTAGGCGCCGATCAGCAGGCCCGGCGGAATGCCCGGGGCCGCGCCCGGGGCGGGCCTGGGTGCGGCGGCGGCGGCGTTCTCGACGTTCGACGCGCCGTTGCGCGAGAAGGCCATGAGGGCGCCGCGGTTGACGTTCTGCCAGTGGTCGGCAAACGCCTGCTGCAGCAGCGAGACATCGTGCGCCGTCGTGCCGTAGGCGATGTTGGTGTCGAAGCCCATGCGGATCATCGCGTCGGTCGCGCCCTTCGAGGCGAGGAAGTCGTGGACCGAGATGTCGTACTGCGCGTATTTCGGGTCGTACCAGTTCTCGAGGTCCCTGAAGGGCATGTGCTTGCGGAACATGGCATCGGCCCAGCCCCAGGGCGGCAGCTGCTTCATGTCGGCGGGGAAGGGATTGCTCGGGTGGGTCGCCCAGTCCTTGAGCGGCACGTGCCGGCCGTCGAGGAACAGTTCCTGCCCGGCGCGGTTGGCGAGCAGCTTCGGGGCGAGGTTGACGATCTCGACGCCGTATTTGCCGCCCGCGGCGATGCAGCGTCCGTAGGCGTTGGCGATGGAGTTGCCGCCCGCTTCGGGGTGCCCCGGGATGTCGAACAGCGTGAAAATCCGGCCGCCGATGCGCTGGCGCCCTTCGAGCACCAGGACCTTGAGTCCGTTCTCCTCGAGGGTGATGGCGGTCTCGAGCCCGGAGAGGCCGGCGCCGATCACGATCACGTCGGGTTCGCCCTGGCCCGCGGCGTAGGCGTTGCGGGCCAGTCCGGCGGCCGACACGGCGGCAGCGGTGGCGACGGAGGAAACGACGAACTCGCGACGGGACAGGGCCATGGGCGTACTCCGGTGGAACGAGGCCTGTTCTACCGGTTCAGGCGCGGGGGATCAATTTTCCAGCGCCCACAGCGTGGCCGGAGTTCCAGATCAGGGCAGGCGGCAGCGCAGCAGCCGCCGCTCAGTGATGGAGCCGATCAGCAGCTGCCGCTCGTGCACGGCGCCCACGCTGCCGGCGGAGAGGGCGCTGCCGGCATCGAGATAGACCTCGTCCAGCGTGCCGCCCGTGCCGCTGGCCGCCGGCACATAGCGCAGGATCTGCGTGGGCGCGTGCTGCGTCGCGTCGGCGAAATGCCGCACCAGCGAGGCGACCTTTGCGTGCGCCGCGATCCAGATCGATCCATCGACGCCGGCGTTGAGGTTGTCCGGTGCGCTGCCGATCCCGATGTGCTCGAGGAATTCGAGGTCCCCGGTGCCCGTGTTGCGCCTGAACACGCTGATCCGGTTGCCGGAGGTCTCGCTGACATATACGCGCGAACCGTCCGGACTCATCGTGATGCCGGCCGCGGACTTCAGCCCGCCGGCGGCGACGCGTGCGCTCTGCCCGTCGTGGTAGACGACGGCGGACAGGCCGCGTCGGAACAGCAGTTCCGAGAGACGCGCGAGCGGGTTCGTGGCCCCCGAGTCGTTGGCGACGTAGAACTGGTTCGGGCCGACCGCCAGGATGGCGTTCGGCGCGAGGAACAGCGGGTCGCGCAGAGTGGCGACCGGGGTGAAATCGCTGCCGGGCGTCTGTTCGAGGATCTCGATCGTGTGACCCTTGCCCGGTGGGTGGCTGATCACGAACAGGCGCTGCGAGCCGTCTCCGGTCCGGTACAGCGACATGCCGTGGGGCCTGAAGGC
>CAJACZ010000126.1 GCA_903938365.1 uncultured Pseudomonadota bacterium
GCCCGCTCCGCGCGCGCTCACTCACTTTCATTTCGCCGGGTTCGTTCCCGCCGGCGTGCCCATGATGCGGTTCAGCTCGATGAAGTTGCCGTCCGCATCCCAGACCGCGCTGAACATCACCGGGATCGTGCTGCCGCCCGGGCCCGGGTAGTCGATTCGCGTGGGCGGCTCTGAAACCGTCACGTGTGGCGTCGCGCGGATGGCCTCGAAACGACGGTCCAGATCCTGCACGTTGAACACGAGAATGTGTTCGCCAGGTCTGGCTTTGTGAAAGCTCGGTGGCGGGACGGGTTCGGTCAGGTTCAGTCTTTGCATCAGACCGAGCACACCGACGAACTCGTCGTTGGCGCGCAGCAATACCAGCCGGGTAGTGCCGCTGATGACCTGATCGTAGATTACCTTCAGGCCGAGTGCATCGCGGTACAGCAGAATCGACTTGTCGATGTCGCGTACCACGAGCGTCGTGCGCCGCAGGTCGACGGGTATCCGCTCAGACTCGGGAACCGGGGCGGCGGGTGCCGAAGTCGATCCCAGCCACGCCAGGGCAAGGAACAGGATCGAGGTCGCGTGTCGAAACGATCGAAACATCATGTCCGCAGACTATCCGAATGACGGGCACAGCACGAGCGCGTCTTGTCCTGCGCGCGGCGGGTCGTTCGGGAGCCCGGCTTCAGACCCTGTTACTCACTGGGGCGACCACACTGCCTTGGGGCTCCCGAACGGGCATCAGGAACTTCTCCATCGTAGAGGGCTCACGGAATCCGATTCCCGCTTCGCGGACAGCGCCGTCACAGAAGGTGCCGAATACCCGGTCCCAGATGATCGCCGCACAACCGTAGTTGGTATTGCTCTCCTCCCGGTCCGCCGAGTGATGGCGGATGTGCCAGGCATTCGTAGTGAAGAGGAAGCCCATCACCCTGGCGTTGAGACGGAGATTGCTATGGACGATCGCTGTCTGGGCCACCGTCAGAAGCACTGCGCCAGACGCTGCTGCACCAACCCCGAAAAGCAACTCTATGAAGATCGACGGCAGCACCAACCACAAGTACTCGACTGGATGGTTCGCGCCCGCATTGATCGCGTTCAGCTTCTTGAATGCATGATGGGCGCCGTGACCCGACAGGCGCCACGCAACGGACCACCGATGCTCCGCGCGATGCAGCCAATACCAGATGAACTCGCTCGCAAAAAACATCAGGAAGACTTGCGCGAGCAGGGGCCAGTGATGTGGCCAGACATCCAGATTCAGGGAGTCCCTCAGCGACTCCAGCGGCTCGGTCAAGTACGTCTCGTAGAAAGCCGTAGCCGCCGCTCCGGCAATCAGGAAGGCGAAAACAACGATGAGCACAACACCGGCTTTTTCGGTCATTGAGTGACGCCACTCAGGTCGAGCGGGAATCCGGTACTCAAGAGCCCCGACAAGCAGGTGCACGACCAGAAACACCAGCCCGAGCAGCGCGGGGTTATCGGAATCGACAAGCCATGCTGCCAGAATCGCAGCAATCAACACCGGCTGAAGACCCCAGAAGACCAACCGGGCCAACCTGGACTCGAGTCCCGTAAGGTGATGAACGCGAACGGGGGCTGGGGGCGAGTCCTCGGACGTCTGGGTCGGCATAGACATGCCCTGTATGACTGGGCCCGCTTGGATTCGAACCAAGGACCAAGGGATTATGAGTCCCCTGCACTAACCGCTGTGCTACGGGCCCGCAGAGGACCGAATTGTACAGACCCTTGCGCCCCGCGGCGGTCGCGATAGCATGGCGCCTCCCCTTCTCGCCGTTGCTCTCTCAAGGATGCCGCCCATGAAGCTCTATTACGCCCCTGGTGCCTGTTCCCTCGCCTCCCATATCGCGCTGCGGGAAGCAGGCCTCGACTTCGAGGCGGTCAAGGTGGAGGGGCGCGCTCAGAAGACCGCGGGCGGCGAGGATTACCTCAAGGTCACGCCGAAGGGCTATGTCCCCGCCCTGCGTCTCGACGATGGCTCGGTGCTCACCGAAGGCACGGCGATCCTGCCGTTTATCGCGGACCAGAACCCGGCGGCGCGACTGGCGCCGGCAGCGGGCACGCTCGAGCGCTACCGCCTCCACGAATGGCTGGGTTACATCAACTCGGAGATGCACAAGAACTTCGGGGCATTTTTCGCCCCGGGCAGCACCGACGAGCAGAAGTCCGCGGCGAGGACCACCCTCGGCAAGCGCTTCGATTTTGTCCAGGAGTCCATGGAGGGTCGGTCGTTCCTGCTGGGCGAGGACTTCTCGGTGGCGGATGCCTACCTCTTTACAGTGCTCGGCTGGTGCGCGTACGTGGGCATCGACCTCGGTCAGTGGCCGGGTCTCAAGGCCTACCACTCTCGCATCGCCGGCCGGCCGTGCGTCGTCGCGGCGCTGAAGGCGGAAGGCCTCCTGAAGTGAGCGCGCCCGCCTACCTCCTGGTGCAGGGGTCGGTCACCGACGTCGAGGGCTTCAAGGCCTACAATGCCGCGCTTCCGCCGATCTACCGGAAGTTCGGCGGGCACTACCTGACCGTCACGCCCGCGGCGCAGGTCGAAGTCGCCGAGGGTGAACCCCGCAAGGAAAGCATCCTGATCGCGCGTTTCCCCTCGAAGGAAGCCGCGTGGGGCTTCTGGAAATCCGCCGAGTACGAGGCGGCGAAGCAACTGCGCGCCGGGAAGGGCCGCTTTTACGTCACCGTGCTCGAGGGTTTGCCCGGCACCTGAGCGCCGTCATCAAACCTTAAGAATGGCCCGTCGCGAACCTTGCGAGAATCGGCGCAGAGGTGCGCAGTTCATGAGACGAGAAGAGACGTTCGAATCCCTGCTTGCGCAGCGCTGGTCGCGCCGCGCGATGCTGGTGGCCGGCGCGGCTGCCGGGCTCGGAACTTCGCTGTCGATGGCCGCCGCGGCAGGATCGGCCGGCGGGGCCGGGACGTCGGGCGCGGGACGCCTGCGCGCCATTCAGCCCTCGCGGACCGATGCGCTGCTGGTCGCACCCGGGCTGCGCCATGATGTCGTGGCGCGGTGGGGTGACGCGCTGTGGCCGGATCAGGCCGGCATGGACGCCGCAAGTCTGCGGGACCTGGGCTGGCTGGACGCCGGCGCGGCGGCACGCGAGGAGCGTCGCTTCGGCACCAATTGCGACGCCATCGCCTACTTCCCGCTCAGCGGCAACTCCTCGCGACAGGGTCTGTTGTGCGTCAATCACGAATACGTCACTGCGGAACTCAGCTTCGCAGGCCTGCCGGGTTCGGCACGGGAAAGGGCTGCGGGGCGGAAGGCCTGGATCGAGGCCCATCCGCAGTCGGTGCCATGGATGCAGGCAACCCATGGCGTCAGCGTGATGCACGTCGAACGTGGCATGCGCGGCTGGCGCATGCAGCCGGGCGGGCGGTACACGCGCCGCGTCACGGCCAAAACGCCCTGCCAGATCATGGGGCCGGCGCGCGGCGCGCCGCTGCTGCAGACGGGGGCGGACCCCACCGGAACGGTAGCGCTCGGCACCTTCGCGAATTGCGCAGGTGGCAAGACACCCTGGGGCACCTACCTCACCGCGGAAGAGAACATCCAGGACTACTTCGGCGGCGCCCGCAGCTGGGCGGCCGAACGCCCGGACGCCGCCACGGTGCAGGCCCACGCACGCTGGCCGCTGGGTGAGAGCTCGGCCTACGGCTGGGAGCACGTGGACCCGCGCTTCGACATGCGTCGCGAACCCCGCGAACCGCTGCGCCACGGCTGGATCGTCGAAATCGATCCGCGCGACCCCACCGCGGCGCCCCGCAAGCGAACCGCACTGGGACGCATGGCGCACGAGGGCGCCAATACGGTGGTGGCGCCCGACGGGCGCGTCGCTGCCTACATGGGCGACGATACGAAGTTCGAATACGTCTACAAATTCGTGACCCGCGAGCGCTTCGACCCGAAACAACCCGCGGCGAACCGTGACCTGCTCGACCACGGCACGCTGCATGTCGCGCGCTTCGATGCCAGCGGCCGCGGCGAGTGGCTGCCACTGGTGCACGACGAGAAGGGCCCGCTCAATTCGGCTGCGGGCTTCAGCAGCCAGGCCGATGTCGTCATCAAGTGCCGTGCTGCCGCCGACCTGCTCGGCGCAACGCCGATGGATCGCCCGGAGGACGTCGAACCGAGCCCCCTGACGGGCCGCGTCTACATCGCCTGCACCAAGAACGGCGACCGGGATGCACAGGGACGCCCGGGAGTCGACACCGCCAATCCGCGACCGCAGAACGACTTCGGGCATGTCATCGAGCTCACCGAGGATGGCGACGACGCGACCGCGACCCGTTTCACCTGGAACGTCTTCCTGCTCGCGGGCGATCCGCGCGTGCCGGAATCGCGGTTCCTCAGTCGCTACGAGGACGTCGTGCCCGGCAGGACCGCGCGCGGCGACACCTACTACGCGGGCTACCCCGATCGATCGAAAGTCAGCCCGATCGCCTGCCCGGACAACCTCGGTTTCGACCCGCAGGGCCGACTCTGGATCGTCACCGATGCGGAATCCGGCCTGCTCGCCAACAACGGTTGCTTCGTGGTCCCCACCAGCGGCCCGGAGCGCGGGCTGCTGCGCCAGATCGCCAGCGGACCCGTGGGCTGCGAGATCTGCGGTTGCGAGTTCACGCCCGATGGCAGCACGTTGTTCCTCGCCATCCAGCATCCGGGCGAAGGCGGCACCGTCGACGCCCCCGCCAGCCACTGGCCCGATGGTCGGGGCCTTCCGGCACGCTCGGCGCTGGTCGCCCTGACGCGCGAGGACGGCACGCCCCTCTAGGGCCGGTGAGGCGCAGGCCCTAGAATGTGGGTCAGCGGAAGGCACTGGTATCGCACGGGGCGACGCCGGCAGAGCCGACCTGCGCACACAGGCGAGGCCCACAAGCCATGAGCATTCCGAACAGCCAGCAGCAGTACCAGCTTGTCCGCCAGGCACAGGGCTTCAGCCTGCAACTGCGCGAAGGCGCCCCGATCCGCGCTCCCGGTGCGGGCGAAGTGCTGCTGAAGGTGCGAGCCACCTCGCTCAACCGTCGGGACATCATGGTCATGAAGGGCTTCTACCCGGTCGGCCCGAAGGACACCCTCGTCCCGCTGTCCGACGGCGCCGGGGAAATCATCGCGACCGGACCCGGCGTCACGCGATTCAAGGAGGGCGATCGGGCCGCCGCCATCTTCTTCCAGCGCTGGATGGCCGGCCGTCCGGGACTCGACACCGGAGCCTCGGCCCTGGGCGGCGCGCTCGATGGCATGCTCGCCCAGTACGTCACGCTGTCCGAGACCGGCCTGGTTCCCATCGCGGCGCACCACTCCTTCGAGGACGCCGCCAGCCTGCCCTGCGCGGCGGTGACGGCCTGGCACGGCCTGGTATCGCGCGGCCGCCTGCAGGCCGGCGACAACGTGCTGCTGCAGGGCACTGGCGGTGTCTCGGTCTTCGGCCTGCAGATCGCCGCCGCCGCAGGCGCGCGCCCGATCATCACCAGTTCCAGCGACGCGAAGCTCGAGCGCGCGAAGCAACTGGGCGCCGTCGCCACCATCAACTACCGGACCACCCCCGACTGGGCCACCGCGCTCAAGGAAGCGACCGGCGGGATCGGCGCGCACCACATCCTCGAGGTCGGGGGCACCGGCACGCTCCCGCAGTCGCTGGCGGGCGTGGCGCCGGGCGGCCATATCGCCATCATCGGTGGCCTGTCGGGCTTCGGCGGCGACATCCCGGCCACCTCCCTGATTGCGCGTAACGCGGGCATCACGGGCATCTTCGTCGGCTCGCGCGCGGACTTCGAAGCCCTCAACGCGTTCATGACAAAGCATGCGATCAAGCCAGTGATCGACCGTGTGTTCGACTTCGGCGACGCCGAAGCCGCGTATGCATGGATGGATACCGGCAACCACTTCGGCAAGGTCGTGATCCGCCATTGATCGACGCTTTCTTCGCAGGCGAACGCGATGCCGGCAGGCCCCTCGTGGCCGCCTGGGTGATCGCCACCGAGGGCTCGACCTATCGCAAGGCGGGTGCCCTGATGCTGTTCTCGTCGCAGGGCGGACGCTGCGGGCTGCTGAGCGGCGGCTGCCTGGAGGGTGACCTCCAGGAGCACGCATCGCGACTGCTGTCCGAAGGCGGCCGCCTGACCACGCGCAGCTATGACAGCCGCGGCTCGGACGATCCGATCTGGGGCCTGGGCCTCGGCTGCGAGGGCCTGATGCGCATGCTGCTGCTGCGCCAGGACGCCACCGACGGCTACCAGCCCCTCGAGTTCCTGCTGTCCGGCGCACGAACACGTACGCGGGGAACCTGCGCGATCGTCGTCTCGGTCGAGGCGGCGGATCCTGCTGCGGCGGCGCTGTTGCCGGGCACCCACTGGACGTGGGCGGAGCACGACGCGCAGGCCAACGCACTCCCCGAACCCGTGCTCGCACGATGCCGCGCGCGTGCAGCCTCAGGGGTGGCCGGAATCGAATGGCTGCAGCTGGGCGACCAGCGCGCCGAAGTGTTCTTCGCGCCGGTCGCTCGCCGCCCTGCAGTGCTGCTGTGCGGCGCCGGACCGGATGCGGAGCCCGTCGCTGCACTGGCGGCGCAGATGGGCTGGCAGGTGAGTGTCGTGGACCACCGACCCGCCTACATCGCGCGCGAGCGGTTCGCTGCGGCCACGGACCTGCGGCTCGTCGAAGCGGACCGCCTCGGAGAACTGCTGGACCTCGACCTTTACGATGCGGCCGTGGTCATGAGCCATCACCTGGTCGCCGATGGCCACTACCTCGGCCAGCTGGCCGGATCGCGGATCAGCTACGTGGGGCTGCTCGGCCCGGCAGCCCGGCGCGAGCGCCTGTATGCGGAACTCGGCCCCCGCGCCGATGCCCTGCGCCCGCGACTGCGTGCGCCGGTGGGGCTGGACCTCGGCGGCCGCACGCCGGAGGCCATTGCGCTGTCGATCGTCGCCGAGATCCAGGCCGTGCTGAACGGTCGCCGCGGACTGCCTTTCTCGGTCTGAGCCGCCGGCAATCGGCTACCAGGGAACCTTCTCGCCCGTGTAGAGAACGATCTCGGCGTCCTGGTTCAGGTTTTCAATGTTGCGGATCACGGCGGCCACGCTCTGCTCCGTGCTGAGCACGCCGGCCGCACCGGCGTAGCCGCTCTGCCGCAGCAGGCGCGTCTCGACCATGCCCGGCGCAAGGATGCCCACCTTCACTCCCTGTTCGCGCACATCGGACTGCAGCGCGTGCATCGCCATGTTCACGCCCGCCTTGCTGACACGATAGAAGTACAGGTCCGCCGAGCGTTTGGTGTTGGCGATCGAGGACAGCCCGCTGGTGAGGGTCACGATCTTCTTCTGTTCGCTCGCCACCACGTTCGGCATGAAGGCCTGGGCCATCGCCAGCGGCGCGTAGGTGTTGACCCGCAGCACTTCCTCGAAGGTCGCGTAGTCGAGCTGCTTTAACCCCTGCTTTTCGCGGTCGCCGAGCAGTCCGGCGTTGTTGAGCAGGACGTCGATGGGTTTTCCCTGGTACTTCGCGGCCAGCGCGACGATCTCGGCGCGATTGCCGACGTCGAGTTTCTCGACGGTGATGTTCCGGTGCTGCGCGGCCAGCGCGGCGAGTTCGGGCGCAGTGGACGGGTCGCGCACCGTGGCGATCACGGTCCAGCCCTTCCCCGCGTACTGCTTCACGAACTCCAGGCCGAGGCCGCGGTTGGACCCGGTCACGAGCACTACGGGCGCCGTAGCCGCCTGCAGGGGCGCGAGGCCAGAGAGAAGCAGGACACAAAGGACAGAGACGATAGAACGCATGGCTTTCTTCCTCAGGCGCCCTGGCGCCAGACAACAGGGAACAGTTCTTCGGGCGGCGGCGCATCACGGACCATCAGCGGGCTGCGATCGAAGGGCGCGAGGCCGAAACTCAGGTCGTTGGGCCGCCAGACCACGTCGCTGCCGATCCACCGCAGCGTGAAGGCGAGACGGCGGCCCTGCGGGCTGCCGCGGCGCGGCGGCGCGCCGTGGATGGTCTTCGGATGGATCAGGAGGATGTCGCCGGCCTGCGCCGTCCAGGTGCGGATGTCGGCATCGGGCGCATGCACGCGCTCGAGCAGTTCGCTCCACGGACGGTAGTCCGCCGGCATCGGCTTGCCCGCCGCGAAGAATGTCGAGTAGTAGCGGTACCGGTCGCGATGCGAACCCGCCAGGGTCTGCAGCGGCGAGTTGTGCGCGTCCACGTCGGTGAGGGCAATCCAGAAACTCGGCAGGTGCTGGCCCTGCAGCGTGAACGTGCACTCGTCGTTGTGCCAGGGTGTCGCCGTCTCGCCGGCAAGGCCCGACTTCGAAAAGGTCGCATCGAGCCACAGCCGCAGCGACGTCGCACCCGTGAGCGCGGCGACGGTCTCGGCGGCGGGCGAGTCGAGGATGGTGCGCGCGATGCCGGGCACCTGCGGCATGAGGTTCACGAGGCGCACGTAGCCGTCGTGGTCCTCGAATTCGATGTCGCGGAACACCGGGCCTGCGCCGCGCCGGGCGAAGGTCCCGTCACGCAGGGCAGCGATCGATGCGTCGATCTGGGAGGTGAGACGCGCCACAAACGACGCGTCGAACACCCCCTCGACGCGCACCGCGCCGACCTCCTCGTACATGTCGCGGTGCGCCTGGGTCACACGGGTCACGCGGGTCATGCGGAATCCGCCGGCAGGAGATCACGGTAGCGCGCCACGATCGGCGCGATGAACTCGGCGGCGCGCGCCCGCGAATGCACGGGGTGATCGCCGGCATAGCAGTGGCCGGTGGCGCCGGGTACCCGTTCGAGCACCGTCGCGTGGCAGTTGTGCAGCGGGTCATCCGTGGCCGTCAGCGCCAGCACGGGCACCCGGACCGCGGCGAGTGCGGCGAACACGTCGTACTCGAGCAGCGCGCGCGCGGGCCGCATGTCGAACCCGGCCTGCATGCGCGCATTCAGGAGCTTCATCGCATAACGCCCGAGATCAGTGTCGTAATGGGCGTTGGGACGCCACATCTTCACTTCCCAAAGCATGTGCTGCCAGAGACTCTGCAGATGCGCGCCGTCCTCGCGCAGCTCGATCGGCCTGGGGGTGGCCTTGGCCAGGATCTGCTGGCGCAGTGCGTCGTCCCAGGTCGGTGTGCCATCGAGCGCGACCATGGCGAAGCGCCCGGGCGCGCGGATCGCCGCCTCGAGCGCGATCTCGGAGGAAATATGCCCGCCGACCAGCGCGCAGCGCACAACGCCCCAGGCATTCATGCACTCGAGCACGTTGTCCGCGAAATCGCCGATGCTCCAGTGGCCCTCGCGCCGGCACGAGGAACCGAAGCCGGGAAGGTCGGGCGCAATGGCGCGGAACCCCTCGGCCGCGAAGGCCTCGACGGCGGCCGCGTACTGGCGCGACGAACCCGGGGCCCAGTGCAGCAGCAGCACCGCAGGGCCTCGCCCGGCCTCACGGTAGTGCACCTGGCCGCGCGTGGTATCGATGTAACCGAAGCGTTGCATGGGGCTTACCTTAGCACTGGACACTCAGCCTCGGCGACGGGGTCCGCGGCTGGGCTCGGCCTCCAGCGGATTCTCCGGCCAGTGGTGCCGCGGGTAGCGCCCGCGCATGTCCTTGCGGACTTCCGAGTAGGCGTTGCGCCAGAAGCTCGCGAGGTCGCGCGTCACCTGCAGCGGGCGCTGCGCCGGCGACAGCAGCTTGAACGTCACCGGCAGCGTGCCGCCGGCGATCCGCGGTGTCGTCGCGAGGCCGAAGACCTCCTGCATGCGCATCGAGGCGCAGGGCGCGAGGTCATCCAGGTAGTCGATCCGGGCACGCGAGCCCGTCGGCAACTCGACATGGCTCGGCAGCCATTCATCGAGACGCCGCTGTCGTTCGTGACCGAGCCACGCGCGCAGCGCCTCGCCCAGCGGTACTCGCGACAGGTGCGAGCGCCGGGTGATGCCGTCCAGCCATGGCGCGAGCCAGTCCGGCAGCGCTGCCGCCAGCGCCGGGTCCCCGCAGTCGGGCCAGTCGCTGGTCCCCGGCAACGCCGCGCGGCGCGCCAGCTGTACCCGGGACTGCCAGCTGCGCGTCGCTTCGTCCCACGGCAGGCTCCCGAGTCCGAGCTGGGCGAGCCCGTCGAGCATCGCCGTCCGGGCAGCCTCCGGCGGGGGCGGCTGCAGCGTACGTTCGGACAGCAGGAGTGCCCCGAGGCGCTCCACGCGTCGCGCCACCACGGCCTCCTCCCGGGGCGACCACAGCACTTCCTCGGTCCGCTCGATCTGGTCGCCCAGCGCGGCGTCGAGCGTCTCGCGGTCGAGCCCTGCGGCGAGCAGGATGCGCGCCTCGCGATCGCGGTCGTCGAGGTCGATCGCGACGAGCCACTCGCTGCGGGCCAGACTGTCCGGCTGCGCGAACGCCGCACCGCGACCATTGCTGAGCACGAAGCGGCCCGCGGCGCCCGGACGCTGTCGACCGATGCGATCCGGATACGCACAGGCGAGCAGCCCCGCCGCATCCAGCGCCGGACCCTCGACCGGCGGCGTGCGCTCGCCATGCGCGCTGCGGGACGCCGCGGATTCGAACAGCTCGACCGCCCGCCTCGCCCGCATCAGCGCACCGCGATCGGCACCCATGGCGCTGCCCCGCCCGCGCAGCAGATCGAGGCGCGTCCGTACATCGGCATCGCGAGGTCCGCTGCCGCCGCGCAGCACGTCCCGATCGGCAAGCAGGGCCGCGAGTTCCGCGCCGAGCCGCGGCACGCCGCGGCGGCGCGCCTCGAGCAGCAGCTGGGCCAGCCGCGGGTGCGCGGGGATCCGCGACAGCTGCCGGCCGTGGTCGGTGAGACGGTCCTGTGGATCGAGCGCGCCGAGCCGCCGCAGCAGATCGCGCGCACCGGCCATCACGGGTGCCGGCGGCGCATCCAGCCACGCCAGCGCTGCTGCGTCGAGGGCTCCCCAGCCGGCCAGCTCCAGCGCCAGGGGCGCGAGGTCGGCCTGCAGGATCTCGGGCGGCGTGAACGCCGCAAGGCTGCGCTGCGACCCCTCGCTCCACAGCCTGTAGCAGGTGCCTGCGGCGACGCGTCCCGCGCGTCCCGCGCGCTGGTCGGCCGACGCGCGCGACACGCGCTGCGTCTCCAGCCGGCTCATGCCGGTCACGGGATCGAACAGCGAGCGGCGCAACAGCCCGCTGTCGACGACGACGCGGATGCCGGGCAGCGTCAGACTGGTCTCGGCGATATTGGTCGCGAGGATCACTCGCCGCGGGCCGCCAGCACCGGTCTCCAGCGCGGCGTCCTGCTCTTCAGGCGGGAGCTCGCCGTAGAGCGGCAGCACGCGGGCGCCCTGGTCGCGGCACTCCCCGGGGCCCTCGAGCATGTCGCGCACCCGACGGATCTCGGCAGCCCCGGGAAGGAACACCAGCACGTCGCCGTCCTGCTCGCGCAGCGCCCGCTGCACCGCGAGCGCCGCCAGACGCTCCGGGGACTCGAGGCCGCCTGGCAGCACCGGGAAACCCTGCCCAAGGTACTGCAGCGCCACCTCGTAGCTGCGCCCCGCGGAGGTGATGAGCGGTGCGTCATCGAGCAGTCGCGCCACTGCGGCGCCGTCCAGCGTCGCGGACATCACCAGCAGCCGCAGGTCGGTTTCGAGCGTGCGGCGCGCGTCCGTGCACAGCGCAAGGCCCAGGTCGGCCTGCAGGCTGCGTTCGTGGAACTCGTCGAACACCACGACAGCCGTGCCGTCCAGCGCCGGATCGGACTGCAGCATGCGCGTCAGCACGCCTTCGGTGACCACCTCGATCCGCGTCCGGGGGCCGACCCGGGTATCGAGCCGCATGCGATAGCCCACGGTCTCGCCCACACGCTCACCCAGCGTCTGCGCCATGCGTTCCGCCACAGCACGCGCCGCCAGCCGGCGCGGCTCGAGCATCAGGATGCGTCGGCCGCGCGCCCAGGGCTCGTCGAGCAGCGCAAGCGGGACGACCGTGCTCTTGCCGGCGCCGGGCGGCGCCTGCAGCACTGCGGAGCGCCCGTGCCGCAGCGCCTCGCGCAGTGCGGGCAGGGCTTCATGGATCGGCAGGTCGGGAAGTCGTGGCACTGGGCAGCTCGTGGACAGTCGCGCCGCGGACAGTGCGCAGGCCGCGCGGATTGTATGCAATCGGGGCCATGAAGATCCTGCGACGCCTCGCTGCGGCCCTGCTATGCCTCGTGCTGCTGACGTGGGCGGGACTGGCGGCGTGGGCCTACTGGCCGGGTGAGCCGGGAGTACCGGCCCGCACGCTGGCTGCGCCGCAGGATCGGTTCCTGGACCTCGATGGCCTGCGACTGCGCTATCGCAGCTATGGAACGCCCGGCGACCGACGCCCAGGGCTGCTGCTGATCCACGGCTTCGGCAATTCGCTGCAGAGCTTCCGTGAGCTCGCCCCGCGCCTTGCCGCATGCTGCCACGTCATCGCCATCGACATGCCGGGATACGGACTGTCCGACAAGCCCGCGGACTTCGATTACCACAACGGCCCGCAGGCCGCGGTCATGGTGCAGGCGGCGCGGCGGCTCGGCCTGCGCGACGTCGTCTACGTGGGCCACTCGCTCGGCGGCGCCGTCGCCCTGCAGGCGGTGCTGAAAGACCCGCAGGCACGCGGGCTCGTGCTGCTGAACCCGGGAATCATCACGACAGGCGTCCCCAGGATCGTGCAGGTGCCATTGCCGCCCTTGCCGCGCATGTCGGCGAAGCTGTTCGCCAACCGGAAGTTCCGCGGCAGTTTCCTGCGCAAGTCCTACGTCGACCCTGCGCGGGTCACCGAGCAGGTGATCGACGACGTGATGCTGGGCGCACGCACTGACGACTACTACGTCGGCGTCACCGCGCTGATGGGCCAGTACGTCGAGGGCGAGGAAATCGCGCTGGCGCCGCAGGTGAAAGTGCCGACCCTCCTTCCCTGGGGCGACCGGGACCGCAACAAGCCGCCGGGCGAAGCCGCTGCCCTGAAGGGCATGCTGGGCGGCTCCACGCTGGTGCGCTTCCCTGCAGCGGGCCATTATGTGCACGAAGAGGCGGCCGAGGGGGTCGCCCAGGCCATCATCCGATGGCTACCCGCCACAAGTCCGGGCGGTCCCTGAACACGACGGACCGCGGGAGTCCTGAAGCATGCGCACCGACGGCAGCCGCCGCAGCAAGAACATCGAAGACATACGCGGTCGGAGCCCTGCAGCAGGCGGAGGCGGCGGTCGCCGCGGCGGCGGCATGAAGCTCGGCCTCGGCGGGATGCTCATCGCCCTGGCTGCCTCTTACTTCCTGGGCATCGACCCGCGCGTGGTCATGGGCCTGGTCGAGGCCGGCTCTCAAGCGACCGGATCGGCCACCGCGCCCGCGGCATCGACCGCCGCGACACCCGGTACGCCGAAGGACGCGGACGGCGACTTCGTGGCGGCCGTGCTCGGCGACACCGAGGACACCTGGGGCGAGATCTTCCGCGCCAGCGGCTCCACCTACGAACAGCCGCGCCTGGTGCTGTTCACCCGCGAAGTGGTCTCGGGCTGCGGTCCGGCCAGCTCCGGTGCCGGCCCCTTCTACTGCCCGGCGGACCGGAAGATCTACATCGACCTCGCCTTCTACCGGGAGCTCGAAACCGAATTCAAGGCACCCGGCGATTTCGCCAAGGCCTACGTGCTGGCGCACGAGGTGGGCCACCACGTGCAGACCATTACCGGCACCTCGCAGAAGATCCGCGCGGCGCAGTCGCGCGCGCGCGACGCCGAGAAGAACATGCTGCAGGTCATGATGGAACTGCAGGCCGACTGCTATGCAGGCCTCTGGGCACACCACGCGAACCGGTCCCGGCAGATCCTGGAGTCCGGGGATATCGAAGAAGCCCTGGGTGCCGCCTCGGCGGTCGGCGATGACACCATCCAGAAGCGCATGCAGGGCCACGTGGTCCCCGAATCCTTCACCCACGGCAGCGCGCAGCAGCGCATGGCATGGTTCAAGCGCGGCCTGGAATCAGGTTCCGTACAGTCCTGCGACACCTTCAATTCGCGGAGCTGACCCCGCGCGGCAGTCGCGCCACGGCCACCGCGAACACCAGCCACGCGAGCATCAGCGACAGGCCACCGAGTGGCGCGACCATGCCGAGCAGCTTCGGGCCGCCGAAGGTGATGCCGTAGATACTGCCCGCGAACAGCGCAATGCCCAGCAGGATGAGGCGCGCCGCGGCACGCAGCAGTGTCGCCCCGGGATGCTGGCGCTGCAGCAGCCCGATGGCCAGCAGCCCCAGCGCGTGGAAGAACTGGTAGCTCACGGCAATCTGGTAGGAGTCGAAGCGGGCCTCGCTCAGCGTGGGCTTCAGCGCATGGGTCCCGAACGCACCCGCCGCCGTGGCGACCAGAATGAGGAATGCAGCTGCAATCAGGGTGCGGCGTCCAGAGTCGCTGGCGGTGAGCATGCGTCTAAAGATCGCCGATCGCGCACGCCAGCGCCAGCCGCGCCAGTTCGGCATCCAGCACGGCATCGTCGCGGTTGGCCGTTGCGCCCACCCGCAACGCCACGGCGTCGAGCACCTGGGTGTTGGTGGCAAGGCCTGCGCCATAGAGCTCGCGGCTGATCCGCAGGTTCTCCTCGGCCTGATCGACCGCCTCGCGGCTCGCGCCGATCCGCGCCCGCGCCTCGGCGAGCCCGAGCCAGGCCGCGCGCACCTCGAGCTGGATACCCGTCCGTGCATCGGCGGCGCGCAGCTCTGCGGCCTGCCCCGCACGACGCAGGGCAGTGGCCCGGTTCCGCGCCTGGCCGCCGTCGAACAGCGCCCAGCTGAAGCCCACGCCCACCGTGGAGAAATCCTCACGATCCAGGATGGTGCTTTCGAGGTGGCTGTAGGCCGCCGTCAGCGCGATCTGCGGCAGGCGCTTGCCCGTCTCGGCGCGCGCCTGCGCACGCAGCGCCTCGGCACGGGAGTCGAGTCCGGAGAGCTCGGGCCGGCCCTGCAGCGCCCTCGCCACCAGGGCGTCGAGGCCCGATTCATCCACCGTGACGGGCGCGGCGACCCGCTCGTCCAGCACGGGCACCCGCTCCAGCGGCTGCCCCAGCCGCCGGTTATAGGCCCCCTGCGCAAGGTCTACGCCGTTCGCGGCACGCAGCCGGCCCTGCTCCGCGTTGGCCAGCGCGACCCGTGCGGCCAGCAGGTCGGTGCGCGCGACGGTCTCCTGCGCGACCATCACGTCCACATCGGCGAGGTGAGCACGCAGCGCCTCGACGCCCGCCTCCGCCGCGGCCAGCGCGCGCCGCGCCCGCAGCACCCCGACATAACCACGGGCCACGTCGAGCTTGAGTTCGGCAACGCTCCGGTCGTGCTCGGCCGACGCCGCGCGAGACTGCGCCGCCGCCGCCCGCACGCCCGCCGAAACACTGCCTCCCGTATAGATCGGAAGGCGCAGTTCGGCGCTGCCCATCAGCATGTCGTCGTCATCGAAGATGCGCGGCGAGCGAAAGGAGAATCCGGGTGCCGCCACGTCGAGGGCGGGCGCATCAGCGTAGCGGGTGTAGCCGCCGCTGACGCCCAGCTGCGGCAGGCGCGCGCCCCGCGCGGCGCGCAGCTCGGCGTCCGCTGCGTCCGCGTCGGCGGCAGCCGCCGCTGCAGAGGGATCCTGTGCCAGCGCCATCGCCCAGGCCTCCTCCAGGGTCTCGCCCTGCACAGCGCCCGCGAGGACGGCACCGATGCACAGCAGCACGAACCGCAGCGGCGATCCCGTCACCGGTGGACCTCCTTGAGCGACACGATTCCCAGCGCCTTCAGCACGTACTTCTCGTAGACCGGCGCGATCGATCCGGTACGGACCTTGCGCAGGAAATACTTCTCGAAGGCGATCTTGGCGAGATGCACCCACTTGCCTTCCTTCGCCCAGGTGACATTCCGCGGCGGGATCTGCGGCAGCGCCACGAAGGCGGCTCCCGAGTCGCCGAAGTCCGCGATGCAGATCGCGTTCCAGGTGGCACGGGCCAGGGCGGGCTGGCCCTTGATGTCGGCCACGATGTTCGCGCAGATCGCACTCACCATGGATTCGATCATATAGCCCGTCTTCGGCGCACCCGTGGGCACGGGGGTCACCTCAACCGGCGGGATGGCGACGCATACGCCCGCGGAGAAGACATTGGAGTACTTCTTCGAACGCTGGTGCTCGTCGATCAGCACGAAGCCGCGCGGATTGCACAGGCCGGGCACACTGGCCACGGCATCCACGCCCTTGAACGCCGGCAGCATCATGCTGAAACGGAAGGGCAGCTTGTGCTCCTTCCTCGGCTTGCCCTCCTCGTCGACCTCGGTCAGGTGCATCTCGCCCTGCGTGACGCTCGTGACTTTCGCATTGGTGATCCACTTGATATGCCGTTGGCGCAGCGTGGATTCCATCAGTCCCTTGCTGTCACCGACGCCGCCCAGGCCCATGTGCCCGATGTAGGGCTCGCTCGTGACAAAGGTCATGGGCACCTTGTCGCGGAGCTTGCGGCGCCGCAGGTCGGTGTCGAGGATCATCGCGAACTCATACGCGGGCCCGAAACAGCTGGCGCCGGGCGCAGCACCGACCACGATCGGCCCCGGATCCTTGAGGAACTCCTCGTAGGCCGCCCAGGCGGCCACGGAGTGCTCGTGGGTGCAGATGGACTGCGTGTGCCCGTCCACCGGACCCAGGCCCGGCACTTCCTCGAACGCGAGGCGGGGTCCCGTCGTTATCACAAGGTAGTCGTAGCGCAGTTCCTGGCCGGTCGCGAGCGTGAGCAGGTTTGCCTGCGCATCGATCTGCTGCACCGGAGTGGGGATCCACTGCACGCCCTTCGCCTCGAGGTGGTCGTGCATCTCGACGCGTACCTGCTCGGTCCTCCGCCAGCCGACCGCTACCCACGGATTCGACGGCGTGAACTCGAAGTACGGGGAAGAGCCGATCAGGGTGACCCGATGTTCCTTGCCCAGCATCTTGCGCAGTTCGTACGCACAGGGGATTCCGCCGATGCCGGCGCCGACAATTGCGATGTGAGCCATGTGGCGTGACCTCCTGGGTGGGTGTCAGGGCGAGGCGGGCCTGCGCAGCAGGTACGCGTAGTAAAGGACCGGGATCACCACCAGCGTCAGCACGGTGGAGACGAGGATGCCGAAGATCAGCGAAACGGCGAGTCCGCTGAAGATCGGGTCATCCACGATGAAGAACGCGCCGATCATCGCGGCGAGCGCGGTGAGCGCGATCGGCTTGGCGCGGATGGCGCCCGCGCGGACGACGGCGTCCTCGAGCGAGCGGCCCGCCACGATCTCCGTGTTGATGAAATCGACCAGCAGGATCGAATTGCGCACGATGATGCCCGCCAGCGCGATCATGCCGATCATGGAGGTGGCGGTGAACTGCGCGCCCAGCAGCACGTGCCCGGGCATCACGCCGATGACGGTCAGGGGAATCGGCGCCATGATGATCAGCGGCACCGCATAGGAACCGAACTGCGCCACCACCAGCAGGTAGATGAGCACGAGGCCCACCGCGTAGGCCGCGCCCATGTCGCGGAATGTCTCGTAGGTGATCTGCCACTCGCCGTCCCATTTCACGGCAACCTCGTTCGGATCGTCGGGCGGCGAGATGTACCGCTGCACGAGCGGCAGACCGCCCGGCGGCGCGTCCCGCAGCCGACCGACGATATCGAACATCCCGTAGAGCGGGCTGTCGAGCCGGCCGGCCATGTCCCCCGTGACGTACACCACCGGCCGCAGGTCCTTGTGATGGATCGCCGCGTCCCACTCGGTCTCGCGCACGGTCACCAACTCGGACAGCGGCACGCGCGTGCCGTCGGCAGCCCGGGCTTCGAGCGCCAGCAGATCGGAGATACGCGCCTTGTCTCCAACCGGCAGTTCCAGGCGGATCGGGACCGGTTCGCGCTCGCGGCCGGCATGCAGGTAGGCCGCATCGCTGCCGGAGAGGGCGGCGGCCAGCACCTGCGTGACCTGCTCCTGCGACACCCGAAGCAGCGCGGCCTTGCGCCGGTCCACCTGGACGACCAGCCGTGGACTGGGCGCCTCGAGGCTGTCGTCGATATCGACGATGTCCGGCGTAGCGTCGAAGACCGCACGCACGCCCGCGGCGACGCGCCGCTGCTCGGCATAGGACGGCCCGTAGATCTCGGCGACCAGCGGCGCCTGCACCGGCGGCCCCGGCGGCACCTCGACCATCTGCACCGATCCGCCGTGGCGTCGCCCGATCCCGGCCAGTTCCGGCCGGAGAGCAAGCACGATTTCATGGCTCTTGCGGTCTCGCTCGTGCTTGTCCACGAGGTTGACCTGAATGTCGCCAAGTTCGGGACTCTGGCGCAGGGAGTACTGGCGGACCAGCCCGTTGAAACTGATCGGCGCCGCGGTGCCGGCGTAGACCTGGAAGTCGGTGACCTCGGGCACGGCGCGGATGACGGCCGACAGCTCCTCTAGCACCCTCGCCGTATCCTCGACAGGGGTGCCCTCGGGCATGTTCAGCACCACCTGAAACTCCGACTTGTTGTCGAAGGGCAGCATCTTCATCACGACGAGCCGGGCAGCCGCGAGCCCCACCGCCGCGACGATCGCTGCGAGGATGCCCCAGTAGAGGCGATGCCGGCGCCTGCGGCCGTCGGGCCCGACCAGGAACGGGCGCACCACGCGCTCGAACAGCGCGTTCATGCGGGCGTCACCACGGCTGACTTCCGCAGCAGCCGCATGGGTACCCGTCAGAAGCTTCCGACACATCCAGGGCGTGAACACCAGCGCGATCGCGAGCGAGATCACCATGCCCATGCTGGAATTGATCGGGATCGGGCTCATGTACGGCCCCATCAGGCCGCTCACGAACGCCATCGGCAGCAGCGCCGCGATCACGGTGAAAGTGGCGAGGATGGTGGGACCACCGACCTCGTCCACCGCGCGCGGGATCAGTATTTCGGGAGCCATCCCGCTGTCGAGCTTCTGGTGCCGGTGGATGTTCTCGACGATCACGATCGCATCATCGACGAGGATGCCGATCGAAAATATCAGCGCGAACAGGGAAACGCGGTTGATCGTGAAACCCCAGGCCCAGGAGGCGAACAGCGTGGCGGCCAGGGTGACGATGACCGCGGCACCGACCACGAACGCCTCGCGCCGACCCATCGCCAGCACCACCAGCAGCACTACCGAGGCGGTGGCGAACAGCAGCTTCTGGATCAGTTTCCTGGCCTTGTCGTCGGCGGTGACGCCGTAGTTGCGGGTGACGGTGACTTCGACGCCTGCGGGGATGTAGGTGCCGCGCAGCATGTCCACCCGGCGCAGCACCTGCTCCGCGACGTCGATCGCGTTTTCACCCGGCTTCTTGGAAATCGCGACGGTGACTGCGGGCGCCTGTGCAACCGGCACGTCGCCGCGGGCCTCGGCGCCCGCACCCGTGCCGAACCAGACGTAGCGTTCCGGGGCATCGGCGGCGACGCTTACTTCAGCGACGTCCTCCAGGTGCACGGGCCTGCCCTCGGCCATGCCGACCACCAGCCCGGCCACCTCCTCGCGATCCGCGAGGAATTCGCCCACCTGGACCGGCGTGACGCGGCTGCCGCCGACGAGGACGCCGGCCTGCCGCACCATGTTCGACGCCTGCAGCGCGCCGGAGATCTCGGCAAGCGTCAGGCCGTGGCCCGCAAGCTTCGCGGCATCGAGTTGAACGTGTACGACGTTGTCGGGACTGCCCAGTGTGTAGACGTCCCGCGTTCCCGGCACGCGCTTGATCTCCGCCTCGATCGAGCGCGCGACCTGGCCGAGCTCCCAGGCGCCGCGTTGCTCGTCGCGCGTCCAGAGCGTCAGCGTCAGCATGGGCACGTCGTCGATGCCACCCGGCTTCACCAGCGGCTGCAGGACGCCGAGACCGGGTGGGCGCCAGTCCTGGTTCGAGTAGATGGCGTTGTAGAGCCGGACGAGTGCCTCGGTGCGCGGCTCGCCCACCGCGAATTGCACCGTCAGCCCGGCCATGCCGGGGCGCGAGGTCGAGTAGATGTGTTTGACTCCGGAGATCTCGCCCAGCACCTGCTCCATCGGCGAAGCCACCAGGCTTTCGACCTGCTCGGAC
>CAJACZ010000127.1 GCA_903938365.1 uncultured Pseudomonadota bacterium
AGGCACCGAGACCATCGCGGTGTTCGTGCTGGCGGCGCTGCGACCGGACTGGTTCGTGCCGCTCGCGCTGGGCTACGCGCTGGCCTGCGTGATCACCGGCTTCGCGCGGCTGGCGCTCGGGTGGCGGCAGTTCCGCTGAGCCCAACAGGCTCCTGCGGGGAGTCCCCGACCAGTTCCACCAGGAAACCGTTCGGCGCGCGCACCGTCGCAACCGCCTGGGTCCCGGACGGCATCTCCAGGCGCAGCGGCTCGCACACGACCTCGAGCCCGCGTGCCCGCACGCGCGCCAGGGCTGCGTCCAGGTCGCGCACCCGGAAGCTCCACATCACGAGGCCGCGGCTCGGCGGCCCGAGAGGCGCGGGGTTCTTCCGGCCGCTGTCGCCGAAATCCAGGAACGCGACGTTGCTGCCGTTGGAGCCGCGCGCAAACATCGTCACATAGCGGATCGGCGTGTGCGGCGGCACGCGCAGCTGCTCCTGCAGGTTGTCCTCCGTGAGCATCAGGTCGCGACGCACCTGGTAGTCGAGCACCCCGGAAAAGAACTCCAGAACCGGGTCAGCGTGGTTCGCCACCAGCGTCGCGAACGACGGACCGCCCACGTTGTACCCGGGCGCAATCGGCCCCACCGGGCCGAGGTCCGCGGGGCGCGCCACGCCCGGCACATAGACCTGGTCCGGCGCCACCAGCGGGCATTCCATCGCTTGGTAGCGGGAGCCGTCCTCGCGATACAGGGTCAGGGCGAAGGGTTCAGTGGGCGCCGGGAAACCGTGCTCGCGCGCCGCCGCCGCGACGGCCTGCAGGTCGCGCACTGCGAACCCGACCGCCAGCCCGCCTTCCAGCAGCAGGTCGAAGCCGGGCCGGATCAAGGGGCCGGGCTGGCTGAATTCCAGCACTCGCAGCACCGGCCCGCCGGACAGACCAGGCGAGGCAAAGTACGCGACACTCCAGCGCGCCTCGGGCGGCAGGGCCCACAGCCGCGCCTGCGTGGCGTTGAGTCCGGACACTTCGGCAGCGCTGCCGACCTCGGGCAGTTCGCGCATCTGCAGCACGCCGCAGTAGAAGCGGCGACAGGCCGCGAGGTCGCCGGTAGACAGCGTGACGACGCTCAACGGGCCTCCCATCCCGAAGCCGGACGCGTCGCCGGAGCGGGAGGGACCGGACTCTGCGGGGGACACTGCCACGCCGCGATGTTACGCGAAGCGGCCCTCCGCACCGCGACGCAACGCCGCCAGCCACGCCGGGGCATCCGACGAGCCCTCGGCGGGCGCCCAGGCGGCGAACTCGCGTGGCGCGGCCGGATCGAAGGGACCGGGCTTGGCCTCGAAGAACACCGAGCCCGGCTCCAGCGACACCAGGGTGTGCCAGCAGCCCGCTGCCACCAGAACGCCCGCGGCCAGGCCGGCCGCTTCAGCGCGCGCACCCGCGCCGAAACGCTGGGTATCGAGGATGGCGCCACTGTCGTCGAAGATCACCAGCAGGAAGGCGCCACGCACCGCAATGATCGTCTCGACGATCGCCGGCTGCGAGTGGCGGTGCGGCCGGATGTAGCTCGCCGGCTCGATGGCATTGAACAGCCGCTGGCACACCTCGGCCGGGCTCTGGTGCAGGTTGCGGTTCATGCGCAGCCGCGGCGACTGGGTCGCCTCGCGGCTGAGGTCAGCCAGGTAGGCGGGGGAAAAGGCGGTGATGCTCATGCGTGAAATTCAGCGCCGCGGTCAGACCCCTCGCCCACCCCCGGATCCGCACCCGCAACGGACTGCAGGAAGCGCGGCCCGCCGGAAGCGATGTCGCCGAGCAGTTTCTCGATGGCCCGCGGCACCATGGCACCCATGATCGGCGCGGTGTGCCCGGAGGTGATGATCTCGAGCGGGTACTGTTTCAGGAACCCGCGGAACGCCTCGACGCGCGCGGCCTGGTCGCGCGAGCTCATGCCGAAGAACGGCAGCGCCGGCCGGCCGATCACGGAACCGAGCGTCTGCTCGGGCATCTCGTGGAACATCGTTCCGCACACGTTCTCGTCGTGCAGGTGGATGTAGCCGAAGGTGTCGGCCGAGAACAGCAGCTTCAGCCGGGTGTCGTAGGTCCACATCGTGCCGCTGAGATCCTTCCAGATCGCGTCGAGGAAGACGATCTCCCGGTCCCCGAGGTCGATCCGGTCCCCGTGCTGCTTCTGTACCAGACGATCGAGCGCCACTTCCGGATGGAACAGGTGGTAGTCGCGCACGTCGCCCACGGCGACCGCGTTCGGGTATTTCCGCAGCAGTCGACCGAGGTTCCCCGTGTGGGGAATTTCCTGGTGGCTCACGAACACGTAGTCGAGCGGCCGCCCCTTGAGCACGGCATCCAGCTGGCCGTCGAGCGAATACCACAGCCCGTAGTGGCCGGTATCCATCATGATGGTCTTCTGCGCGCCCATGATGACGTAGGCCATGCAGGGCTCGTGCGTGACGGGCCGCGTCTCCGCCCTGCCAGGCCAGCCCGAAGAGTTGGAGCAGCCGCCGACCCAGGCCAGGTCGGGCAGCACCATCCGGGGCACGCCGCCACGCACGATGTAGGCCTTCTGGATCGCCTTGTTGGAAGCCTCAGACATAGCGCGTCCTCTCCTGGTCAACGATGCCGCTCGCCGCCTTCAGGGCCTTCAGCACCAGCTGCACGTGGGCGGCCACGGCCTCGCGGCCCTTGATCACCGCACCATGCACCGGCGCGATCATCTGCACGTCGTTGTCGCGGAAGATCTTCCCGACCCGCTCGATCACTTCCGGGTAACTGGACTCGCGCATCCAGTTCATCCGGGCCACGGTCTCGCGCGCCACGGCGTCTACCGAGGGCAGGTTCCGCGCGCTCGAGACGACCGGCGATGACTCCGCATCGGCCAGATGCCGGAACCCGAACGCATCGGAGGTGAACAGGCATCCCGTGCTCGCCTCGAAGCTCCACTGCGTCAGCAGCATCTGCTTGTAGCCGGCGTCGAACCAGTTGAGCGCGAACGAGCCGATGTCGCTCCGCACCCCGTTCTTCGAGCCCACGATCGGGATGCGCCCCAGGAAGTCCCGCACCTCCATCATGGAAACGGCCGGGTCGTTGATCCACTCCAGGATGCCGCCCGCGCCGCCGAACAGGAGCGTCGGGTCCGGGCAGGTGCCCAGGATGTAGCCCATGTTGCCGATGCAGTCCGCCTCGTTGCGCGTGTAGCTCACCCAGACCTTGCGCTCGCCCACGAGCGTCTCCAGCGCCGCCTTCACCGCGGGGAGCGCGATCGGCATGCCCATGTCGACGAAAATGCAGTGGTCCGGGTCGGTCAGGACATACGCGTTCAGCGGCTCGAAACCGTCGGTGTCCTCGGCCAGCCAGCTCAGCCGCTCGGTGCGCACCACGCAGCCGACGCGGTAGAGCCGCCCGGGCACCAGCGTCGTGATGGTCTGGTTCGCGCTGAACGCGCGGCGCGAGCCCGGGTCGAGCGCGCCCGGCAGGCGCCCCGTGGCTGCAGCCGGCAGGCTCGCGGCGTAGCTCTCGCGCAGCAGCGCCATGACGGCGGCGGCAGAAGCGCCCGCCAGTACTTTACGCCGGTCCACCGAGTTGCTCATCGACGCGTCCTCCGCACCAGGATTCCAGTCTGCCGCGCCCGCCGAAGCTGTGCTGCGGCGGTGGCATGAGGCGCAGGGTACTACGACTGGAGCTCTGGCCGAACGCCCGCGAACTGGACCGCGAGGGGCGCCAGCCCGATGACATTCCTCGCAGCAGCTTACTCGTGGCCTTGGCACACCAAGGGCCTGCGGCTACCCTCATTCCCGCCCCGAGCTCTCCATGCCGCAAGGACCCCACGCCCCCATGACACGCCCCCTCGCCCTGCTGCTCGCCGCGCTCGTCGGCCCCGCCCTCGCCCAGCCGACGCCCCCTCCCGCGCCGGCGCCCTCCGCCCTGCCCGCCCCGGTGCTCGGCCACGAGGTCTCGGAGATCGGGCCCGGCTACTACTCGTTCCGCTACACCGGCACGCGCAACGTGTTCCTCGTGACGCGCGAGGGCGTGATCGCGACCGACCCGATCGAGCCCGAGGCCGCCCGCCTGATGCGCGAGGCGATCCGCCAGATCACGCCGCTGCCCGTCAAATACGTGGTCTACAGCCACCAGCACTGGGACCACGTGCGCGGCGGCCAGGTGTTCAAGGACGAGGGTGCGGTGTTCGTGAGTCACGCGCGCTGTGCGGCGCACTTCCGCGACCTGCCCGAGCCGGACATCGTGATGCCGGACCTGCTCTTCGACACCGACCGTTACGAGCTCAAGCTGGGCGAACGCACGCTGACGCTGCGCTACCTGGGCGTGAACCACGGCGATTGCCTGGTCGTGATGACGCCCGACCACATCGACATCCCGTTCATCGTCGATCTGGGCACCGCCGGCGGCATGCCGCTGCCGTTCATTCCCGACTACTCGCTGCACCATTGGGTGCGCAGCCTGCGTGAGCTCGAGGGCTGGAGCTTCACGCACTACGTGGGGGGCCACGGCATCCCGCTCGCACCGAAAGCGCGCCTGGCGGAGCGCCGCGAATACGTCGAGGC
>CAJACZ010000128.1 GCA_903938365.1 uncultured Pseudomonadota bacterium
GCCACCCAGAAGGGCCTCACGGTCTACACGCATTCGGTCTTCCGGCGCGGGCAGCGCAGGCTGCAGATCCCGCAGCCCGCCGACTGCCCTGAGGGCGGCTGCATCGACAGCCAGTGGATCCCGTTCATCGCAGCGCCGGACGCCAAGGCCATGGGCAGCTGGGCGCTGGTCAAGCTGCCCGACGGCCGGCAGCAGTGGACCTACAAGGGGCAGAAGCTCTACACCCACGCCCTCGACGAAAAGCCCGGCGATTTCCGGGGCATCCGCTTTGGCGGGGACCGGGCGTTCTCGGCGATCATGCGCTCCGGCGAGCCCATGCAGGGCGTGACGGTCGGCGGCTAAGCAGGCCGCCGCCGCCAGCCCCGGGCTGGCTCAGTGCGGCGTGCGCGCCGGGCCGAAGTCAGGCGCCTTGCCGAGCGTGCCGGTCACGATCGCGCCGACCAGCAGCGCGGCGGCTGCCGTATACAGCACCGGCACATAGCTCTCGAAGTGGTCGTAGGCGAGGCCAGCCGCGAGCGGCCCGAGCGCCGCACCCGCATAGAACGCGGTGAGCTGGAAGCCGTAGATCCTGCCGTAGGCCTTCATGCCCAGGTAACGGCTGGTCAGGTACGCGACGAGGTCGACTTCGGCTGCCGCGGCCAGGCCGAGCGAGACCACGCTGATGCCGACGACCCAGCCGGGCGTGCCGGGCAGCGTGAGCAGCAGGCAGCCGAGCGCGCACAGCGTCAGCATGATGCGCGCGACGGCCGGCGCGTGGAACCGGTCGAGCAGGAAGCCGATGCCGATGCGGCCCACCAGGACCGCGATGCCCATGATCCCCGCGACTTTCGCGGCGCCGACCTGCGGCATGCCGCGGTCCACGAGCAGGGGCACCAGGTTGATGATCAGCGCGGCGATCACCGAAGAGACGAAGAAGAACCCGAGGGCGATCTTCCAGAACGCCGAGGTGCGCAGGCTTTCCTCCAGCGTGAGCCCGCCGAAGTCCGCCACCGGCGTGGTGCCCGCCTGCGCGCCGACGGGCTGGTCCGGGTGCTCGCGGAAGAACACCGCGATGACCGGAATGGACACCAGGAGAATGAAGCCGGCGAGCGCGATATAGCCGCCCTGCCAGCCGTAGGCCGCGATGGCCTTGTTCGTCAGCACGGGCGCGAAGATGCCGGCGAGGCCCGAGCCCGCGAGCGCCAGCCCCAGGGCGAGGCCGCGGCCGCGGTCGAACCAGATGTTCACGGTACGCGTCCAGACCACCGGGGTGGTGCCGCCACCGACCAGCGACATCAGCAGCCACGCGGCGTAGAACATCGCGATCGAACCGCCGAGCTGCGTCAGCAGCGCGTATCCGATGCTGAGCGCGAGCAGCGAGATGAGGCCGACGCGGCGCGCGCCGAACCGGTCGATGATGCCGCCGATGATCGGCGCGGTGATGGCCGTGCCGACGATCAGGAAACTCGCCGCCGTGGACACCTCGCCCCGCGTCCAGCCGAAAGCCGCGACGAGCGGCAGCACGAACACGCCGAAGGTATAGAACGGGATGCCACTGAGGCCGGAGCCGTTGCCGGCACTGGTGGCGAGCAGTACGCGCCAGCCGCGCTTGAATTCAGAGAGCGTGTCGGGGGTCATCGGGACTGTACCTCGGCCTTCTTCGGGGGGTTGGGTAACGCAAATGCCATGAGTGCGTCGGACAGGTCGGGTGATGCGCGCGCGTTGCCGCCGGCGGAGATCACCACGTACTGCCGGCCGTTCGCCATGTAGGTCATCGGCACGGACATGCCGGGCGCCTCGAGCTCGTGCTGCCAGAGTTCCTGGCCGGTGCCGGTGTCCAGCGCCCGCAGGCGGGCATCGAGGGCTGCGGCGATGAACACCAGCCCGCCGGCGGTGACGATCGGGCCACCGATGTTGGGCGAGCCCCAGTCCAGCCACGCGGGCACCGTGATGCCACGTTGGCGGGCCTGGCCCAGCGGCACCTGCCACTTGATGCGCCCGCTGTCCATGTCGATGGCGGTGACGGTGCCGAAGGGCGGCGGCGTGCAGGGAATGCCGAGCGGCGAGACGAACAGCCCGGCTTCGAAGCGGTAGGGCGTGCCGACCAGGTCCGATCCGGGGAGCGGCGCGTCGCCCGCGGCCGCGAGCCCCGCCTTGGGAATCAGCCGGACGCGCAGCGCGAGGTTCTGGCCCTTGGCGATCAGCAGGTTGCTGACCGGATCGAAGGCGACGCCGCCCCAGTTGCCGCCGCCAAACGGGAACACCAGCGAGCCGCGCTCGCTCGGCGGCGTGAACGCGCCCTCGTAGCGCAGCTTGCGGAACTCGGCCCGGCACCAGGCCCGGTCGAACGGCGTGAGGCCCCACATGTCGTCTTCGGTGAGGGTCTGGCGCGCGAAGGGCTCGGGCAGCAGCGGAAACGGCTGCGTGGGAGCGGAGGCTTCCCCGGGGATGTCGGATTTGGCCACCGGACGTTCCTCGACCGGGAACACCGGGCGCCCCGTGTCGCGGTCGAACACGAACACGCGGCCGAGCTTGGTCTGCTGGATGGCGACGGGCAGGCGCTGGCCGCCTTTCGAGATCGTCACCAGCAGGGGGTGTCCGGGCAGGTCGTGGTCGAACAGGTCGTGATGGGTCGCCTGGAAGTGCCAGACGGGCTTGCCGGTCGCGGCGGACAGGGCGACCGTGGCATCGGCGAGCGGCACGTCGTAGCGGCGGGTGGCGCCGTAGAAGTCCGTTGAGGGACTGCTGGTGGGCACGAACACCAGGCCGCGTCCGGGGTCCGCGCTCATGGTCGACCAGACATTGGCGGCGCCCGTCTGGTGCGCACGCTCGGGCGGGATCGGGTCGAACTCCCAGCGCAGTTCGCCGCTGCGCACGTCGAAGGCGCGCACGAAGCCGTTGTTGGCGTCGGTGATCGAGTCGCGCGCGCCCGCCGAGGCGACCACCAGGTCGCCGATGACCAGCGGACCGGAGGTCATGCCGATCGAGGTATCGTTGGTGCCGCGCGAGTCGAAATCCGCATGCGTCACGTAGCCCGGATGGCCGCGCGCGGCGCCGAAGTCGCCGCAGGAGGCGCCCGTGTCGGCGTCGATCGCGTAGACGCTGCCGTGGACGTCGCCCTTGAAGATGCGCTTCTCGCAGGCCACGCCCGGGCGCGGCTCCGCGGCCTGCCAGTATGCGACGCTGCGGCAGATGCCCGACTTGCGCGGTGATTTCGCGAGCGCCGCCGCGCCGTTGCGCCGCGCGTGCGGGTCGAAGACCCACTTTTCCTTGCCGGTGGCCGGATCGAGCGCGAACACCCGGTTCAGCGCCGTGCAGTAATACAGCATGCCGTTGGCGTGGATCGGCACGGCCTCGAGCGCGGTGGCGCCGAGCTTGCTGTCGCGGCCCGCCACATCGCCCGAATGGTGCACCCAGGCCAGTTCGAGACCGGCCACGTTGCTGCGGTTGAGCTGCTTCAGGGGCGAATACTGGCTGCCGCCGGGATCGTTGCCGAGCGCCGGCCAGTCACCCGGCGGAGCGGGTGGCCCGGCGGCCATGGCGAGCTGCGACAGGAGGAGTGTGCTGGCGAGCAGCAGCGCCTTCAGGCCGGCTAATGGCATCAGTTTCGCTTCCCCCTGGATGATCAGGAGTTAGGATGGCACATCAGGAAGACCCTCGGAGAGAACATGCCTTTTCGATCATCCATTTCGGACAACCCGCCCGAAAGCCCCGCGCGCCGCGAGTTCCTGCTGGCGGTCGTCGCAACCACTTCGGGCCTCGCGTTGTCCGCCCATGCCGTGTCGGTGGCGCAGGCCGCCGAAGCGGCCCCGGCGCCCGCAGCGCCTCCGGGCGCCGCGCCGGTCGACCCCTTCGCGGCCTACCTGACGGTGACGCCGGCGGGCGAGGTGAGCATCGTCTGCCCGCAGACCGAGATCGGCCAGGGTGTCTTCGATTCGCTGGCGCGCATCGTCGCGGATGAACTCGACGCCGACTGGTCGAAGGTCATCGTGCTGCAGCCGCACGCCAATCCGGCCTTCAACAGTCCCGTGAACAAGCGGCAGCGCATCGGCGGCAGTGACTCGATCGTGGCCTACCGCGACGTGCTGCGTCGGGTCGGCGCCGCGGCGCGCGAGATGCTCGTCGCGGCGGCGGCCCAGCGCTGGGGCGTCGAAGCTTCCAGCTGCCGTACCCTCGACGGCCGCGTGCTGCACGAATCGAGCGGACGCGCGCTCGGCTACGGCGAACTCGTCACCGAGGCGGCGCGGCTGCCGGTGCCGGCAGCGCCCCGCCTCAAGGCGCCCGGCGAACTGCGGCTCACCGGCCAGCGGTTCACGCGCAAGGACACCCCTTCCAAGGTCGACGGCTCGGCCCAGTTCAGCATCGACGTGCGTGTGCCGGGGATGCTGCATGCCGCCCTGCGCCGCTCCACTTCGGTGGGCGGCCGGCTCAGGCGCTTCGACCCGGCGCCCGTGCTCGCCCGGCCCGGCATCGTCGCCGTGGTGCCGCTCGATGACGCGGTGGCCGTCGTGGCCGACTCATGGTGGCGCGCGCGGCAGGCCGCCGAAGCCCTCGATGCCGAATTCGACGAGGCGGACCTCCGGGGGCTGTCGAGCGCCGGCATCGGCGTCATGCTGCATCGCGGCCTGGACGACGATGCCCGCGCGCTCGAGTTCCCGCTGCTGAACCCGGCGCTCAGCCCGCCGAAGCGCGAGCGCGTGGACCGTGCCGCACTGGCCGCCGCGC
>CAJACZ010000129.1 GCA_903938365.1 uncultured Pseudomonadota bacterium
ACGAAGCGTTCGGTGCGCGGCGCGTTGACGGCGCGCATGATGGTCCAGAGGTCGAAGGCCTCGCGCGTGCCGTAGACGCTGTCGCGATCCGACAGATACACGCTGCGCAGGCCTCGCTGATCGAGCGCGGCGCGGATCGCGCGCGCTTCCTTGCCGCTGCGCACCAGCACGGCAACGTCGGCAGGCGTGGCAAGGCCCTCGCCGAGCAGCTTGACGATGCGGGTGGCGAACACCGCCGCCATGAGCGCCAGGTGCTCGCCGGCCTTGACAGGCTCGTCACCCGGCGTGTGCCAGACAGTCATTGCTGGATGCACACCGCCGTCGCGCTGCAGCAGCGGATGGACATCCTTCTGCGCGGTCACCGGCTCGTAGGGAATGGAACCGAAAGGCTCTACCGCCGACGTGAAGACATGATTGACCGCTGCGACGAGGGACTGTGTGGAGCGGTAGTTGCCGGTCAGGGTGTGGATGCGGTCTGCAGTGTTACGCGCCGTCACGTAGGTGTCGAGATCCGCGCCGCGGAAGCCGTAGATCGCCTGCTTGGGGTCGCCGATCATCAACAGCGCAGCGGGCGTCGCGGTCTGCGGATCGAGATAGATACGCTGGAAGGAGGCGTACTGCCAGCGGTCGGTGTCCTGGAACTCGTCGATCAGCGCCACCGGATACTGCACCCGGAGCGCAGCGGCGAGACCGCTCCCCGGAGCATGCAGCGCCACGTGCAGGCGTTTCAGCAGGTCCGGAAAGTCGAACTGCGCGAGCGCGGCCTTGCGCGACTCGTAGAGCTCGCCGATGCAGGCCGCTGCATGGTCGAGCAGCGGCTCCGACGGGGGTTCCGCAGCATCCAGATCAAAGGCTGCCTGCAGGAGCGCGAACACGCCATGGGTGTCGACGGGCTCGATGCCGCCCTTCTTGAGCGCGATGCGCAGATTCCCGGCACTGAAGCGCCGGAGCTCGTCCGATTCCAGCGTGCGGGACCCGAAGGCCTCGCTGCTCCACGCCCGCATGAGCCCGAGATAGGCCGTGCGTTTATCGGTCTTGAAGCTGGTTCCCTTGAGATCGCGCGCCATCGCGACGCTCAACTGCTCCTCGAGTGCCGCACGATGCGTGCGCCAGGCCGAGTGCGCGGCCCGCAGCGCGCGCTGCAATTGGGAAGCCCACGCGGACCAATGGCCGATGGTCGCCTCGAAGTCCGTGGGTGCCGACAGGTCCGCGGCGAGCGCGGGCCCGCCCTTGCGCTTGCGCTCGCGCCGGGCGACGTGTCGATCCACGCACTCAAGCAGCGCAGCAGGCGTACTCGCCAGCCGCTCGAAAGCCAGGGACTGGCTGGCCTCGAGCGGATAGATCCAGCGGCGCCAGTAGTCGCGCGCCGCAACCAGCTTGAGCGCCTGCGGGTCGTCGACCTTGTCCTGCTCGAACAGGCTGGCACTGTCGAAGGCATGCTCGCGCAGCATGCGGTGGCTCCAGCCATGGATGGTGTGGATCGCGGCTTCGTCCATCCACTGCACTGCGAGCTCGAGCTGCAGGGCGCGGGCCGGCCATTCGCCTCGCGGCCAGGCCTCGCGCAGCTGCACGAGGAACGGATCGGCGCTCGAAACCGCGCCCGCCTCTTCGCGAAAGAAGTCCGCCGCCTGCACGAGCCGGCGCCGGATGCGGTCGCGCAGCTCGGCGGTGGCGGCCTCGGTGAAGGTCATCACCAGGATCTGCGGCGGCAGCAGCCCGCCGCCCCGGCGACCGTGGCCGAGGACCAGGCGCAGGTAGAGCGAGGCCAGGGTCCAGGTCTTGCCCGTGCCCGCGCTGGCCTCGATGACCTGCGCCCCCTCGAAAGGGAAGCCCATCAGGTCCAGCGCCTGGAGCGGGGGCGCGCTGCTCATGGGTCCTGCTCCGCGCGGTCGGCTGCCTCGAGGGCGTCGCGCAGGCCGCCGTACAGCACGGACGCCCACTCCGCGAGGCCCGCCTCGATGTCCTCATAGCCTTCGAAACTGCGCTGCAGGTAGGGTGATTCGCGCAGCTCGCCCGCAGCACCGCCCCTGCGCTGGGCACCCTCGAATTCGTCGACGGGCGTCTCGCCCGCCCTGCTCCGCTCGTCGAGAAACGCGAAGGCGGTCCTGCAGGCCACAGGCAGCGGCGCCTCCCAGGCGGCATGCCAGGCACGTATCCAGCCGGCCAGCAGTTCGCGGGCGGTCCCCTGGGGAACGGGAGGCAGGTGCAGCGCGTCATCGACACCGAGCAGCACGGTGCCGACAGTGTGCCCCGCGGCCGCAGCGGCAACCTGACGGACCCAGCTGGCCACGAACACGTGGTGACGCGGCACCGTGCGGTAGGATCTTTTGTGCCGCACGGCGCCGGGGCGCAGCTTCAACTGCAGCGCAGCGGTCTCGTTGGCGTGCAGATCGTGCAGGCTCCCGGTGATGCGTACACCCTCGACGCAGAGGTCGATCGGCAGCGGATCGGGCCGCCCGGGATGACTTTGGATCCAGGCATCAGCGCGTGCGCGCACCCGAGTCGCGACATCGGCCAGGCGTTCGGCGCTGCGCTGCCCCGCGGCCGCAATCGGCAGTACTCCCGAGAGCCGGACCTTCTTGATGGCCTGGCCGCTGTCGCCCGCGGCGAGCGCGTCGATGAGCAGGTCCCCGGCCTGGTATTCCTGCAGGCGATCCAGCGCGAAGGGTTCGTCTTCTTCATCGGCCGCGTCCGGCTGGTCGAGCACCACGCCGAGCCGCGCACGCCAGAACACCTCGGCCGGCTGCCGCAGCAGGCGCTCCAGGTCCTCGAGGGTCAGGACTTCGCGGCGCGCGACCGGTTCCGCCGGCGCGGTCGGCCCGGCAACGATCGGTGTCACGGTGGCTGCGTGCAGCGCGGCCCAGTCCGCGTCGTAGGTGCGGAAGACAGAGTCCATGTCGAAGTACTGCGCAGAGAAAGGCTGCAGCGGTTGCAGCACCGGCTGCGGCGCAGGCGCAAAACGGCGCCCGGTCTCCTCGAGCAGCTGCGCGACGACCACGGAGGGCGGCAGCTCGGCGTTGTCGGTGGCGCGCCGGCCCTGCCAGCTGACATACAGGCGGTCGCGTGCGGACAGCAGCGCCTCGAGGAACAGGTAGCGATCGTCCTCGCGACGCGAGCGATCGCCGGGGCGCCAGTCGCCGGCCATGAGATCGAAGTCGCGGGGCTGCGCACGGCGCGGGTAATCCGCGTCGTTCATGCCGAGCAGGCAGACGACCCGGAACGGAATCGAGCGCATCGGCATCAGCGTGGCGAACTGCACGCCGCCGCCAAAGAAGCGCTGGCTCAGCTCCGTGGCTTCGACCTGCGCCATCCAGTGCTCGCGCACCACGACCAGCGGCAGCTCCTCGACGAGCGCCGCGGATTCGCAGCGCTGCAGCCAGTCCTGCAGATGCTCGGCGAGTCGCGCCAGCATGCGTTCGTCGGCTTCGTCCGCAGCGACGAAGAACCGCCCGAGCACCGTGGAGAGCGTCGCCGCCCAGTCCGTGGGGGTACGCGGCGCGGCGAATTCATGCAGCGTCTGGTCCATGGCGAGCAGCCATTCGGCCAGCTTGCCGATGCTCTGCGCGGCCAGGCCACCCGCCGCGGGCAGCGGCAGCACGCCCTGCCAGGGCTCGCGGCCACCGGTCGCGTAGCCGAGCAGCAACCGACGCAGGCCGAACGCCCAGGTGTTCTGTTCGATGCCCTCGACACCGGCAGCGAGGCCCCACTGCCGACGGTGCGCGGCATCGAGGCCCCAGCGCACCCCGGCGTCGGCGAGCCAGTCGTGCAGCTGCGCCACCTCGGCCTCGCCGAGGTCGAAGCGGCGGCGCACGGCAGCCACTTCGAACAGGCCCAGCCAGTCAGCCAGCGTGATGCGCGAGTCGGCGATACCGAGCAGGCGCTCGAGCGCCTGCACCAGCGGCAGCTGCCGCGCGGAGGTGTCGGCCACCGAATAGGGCACGTGCCGGGGATGGCCCGCCGGGAACCTGCCGAACACCGCATGGATCTGCGCGGCGAAGTTGGCCATGTCCGGCACCATCACCATGAGGTCCCGGGGCTGCAGGCTGTCGTCCTCGTCCAGCCATTCGAGCACGCGGTCGTGCAGCACCTCGACTTCGCGCTGCGCCGAGTGCGCCATCACGAACTCCATCGAACGATCGTCGACGGGTTCAGGGGCCGGCGGTGGCGGCGCAAGCTCGAGGATGCTCGCCTGCAGCAGACGCAGCCGGGACGCCACGACAGGACTGCCGTCGCCGGGGTCGACCGGAGAACGGAAAGCGTCCACCCGCGACAACAGGTGCGGCCGCCCGGCGGACTGGTCGAACTCGTCGAGCAGGTGGAGGTAGTCGCGTCCCTGCCTGCCCCACGAGGCGAGCAGCGCATGACTCTCGGCATGCAGCAGCGCGGGATCGTCCGGAAGGTCGTCGATCGCCCGGCCGCCGCGCGGCGTCTGGCGGTGGCGCACCAGCCGGCCCAGCAGCGCGCGCCCCTCGACCACATGGCCCCAGTAGTGCTGGCAGGGGTTCTGCACCACCATCAGCACCTGCGCGACGCGCCCGAGTTCGGCCAGCGCCCGCACCGATTGCAGGGGCAGGGCGGAGATGCCGAACACCCAGATGCGCGGCGGAATCGCCGCCGGGCAGGGCTGGCCTTCCGGCCAGGCCTGCATTGCAGCCTCGAACTGCCGGTGCACGGCGGCGCGCGACGCGTCGGCGGCGGCGACGCCGATGTCCTCGCGCAGCGCGCGCCACAGGCGTGGCTGCCAGGCCTGCGCAGCAGGCACGGGCAGCGCCGCAGCGCCGGGGCGGCGCAGTTCGTCCCTGCCCTCCTCCCAGTCGCCGAGCCAGTCCGCGCGGTACTGCTGGTAGCCGTCGAAGACGTCCGCCACCTGCTGGGCGAGCTGGAAGCGGCGGCGCGCGCTGCGATCGCTGGCACGTTCGCCCGCGCGGTCGGCCTCGAGGTAGCGGGCGAGCGGCAGGAAGGCCGCGTCGGACTCGGCCAGTTGCGGCAGCATCCGCAGCAGGCGCCAGGTGAGCGCGTCCTTGTCGAAGGGCAGCTGCAGGGGAACCACAGCCGGGCCCAGCACCGCCCGGTAGGCCTGCCACAGGAACTTCGCCGGCAGCATGATCGGCGTCGCCGCGCAGATACCCAGGGCATCGTCCTGCGCGAGCGCCTGTTCGAGCCAGTGCTTCATGCCGTTGCTCTGCACGAGGAACAGCTCGGGCACCAGCGGCGCCTGCGGCCGCAGGCGCAGCAGTTCCACGACGAGGTCGCGCAGGTCCTCGAGCCGATTGCCGTGGACGACGACGAAGCCCGCTCCAGCCGGATCGGCAGGCTTGCCCATTCAGGCGGCCGTCAGGGACTCGATCCCGGCGCCACCCTCGCCGGGCGCGCCGGGCTCGACGATGCGGCTCGCGACCCACGCCGTGTGGTCGACCACCTCGCTGCCCAGCGGCTCGATCCCCATACGCTCGAGCGTGGCGAACAGGTCCGTGGTGATCGTGGCGTGATGCGCCACGAATGACGAGGCGAAGCAGCGCCAGAAGCTCCAGCCTGCCCGCTCGAGCACCCGCTGGCGTGCCATGTCCTCAGCCCAGCGGCCGGGCCCGTGGAAGCGGTCGCCGTCGCATTCGACGGCAAGGCGGCGGTCCTCGGCGCCCTCGACCACGAGGTCGATGCGGAAGCCGCCCACGCGCACCTGCGGACGCACCCGGTAGCCGCGCGCCACCAGCAGGTCGAACATCTCGCGCTCGAAATCGCTCTCGCAGAGTTCGCGCAGGCCGGCCACCTGCGCGTGGTCCTGG
>CAJACZ010000130.1 GCA_903938365.1 uncultured Pseudomonadota bacterium
GGCAATGCGGCGCTCGAGGCGGCGCGCGGCCAGCTGGCGGCAGACTGGGACCGCACGCGCGGCGGGGGCGCAGCGGGCGAGACGGCCACCGCGCTGCCGCTGCGCATCCAGGCCGCGGCCGACCTGCCCTTCCTCGCGCCGCACGCCGTGCAGGGGCTGCTGGCCGCACAGGCGTCGGTCGGGTCGGCGGCGCCTGCCACGGCCGTGATCCGCTCCACCCTGGATCTGCCGCTGCAGCGCCGCCTCGAGACGCTGCTGCGCGCGCATGTCGAGCGCGAGCGGCGGGTCGGCATCGACAACGCGGCGGCGCTGCTGGTGGACCTCCGCGACATGAGCGTGGTGGCGAGCGTCGGCTCCGCGTCGTTCTTTGATGCGGCGATCCAGGGGCAGAACGACGGCACGCGCGCCCGGCGTTCGCCCGGCTCGACGCTCAAGCCGTTCATCTATGCGCTGGCCATCGACCAGGGCCTGGTGCATCCGCGCAGCATGCTGCGCGACACGCCGCGCGCCTTCGGCGCGCAGTCGCCCGAGAATTTCGATGGCGAGTTCGCCGGGCCGTTGAGCGTGCAGGATGCGCTGCTGCGCAGTCGCAACGTGCCCGCCGTCGCGGTCGGGCTGCGGCTGGCGCGGCCGGGCTTCCACGCCTTCCTGCGCAGCGCGGGCGTGGCGCGCCTGGAGCCGGAGTCGCACTACGGCCTCGCGCTCTACCTGGGCGGTCCGGAGCTGACCATGCGCGAGCTGGCCACGCTCTATGCCGCGCTCGCCCACGGCGGCGTGCTGCGTCCGCTGCGCGACCGGCTCGAGACGCCCGCGTCCGCGCCCGGAGCCGGCGTGCGGCTGTTCAGCGAGGGCGCGAGCTTCATGACGCTGGACATGCTCGGCCAGCAGCAGCGGCCGTCGGACGCCTTCCTCGGCGGTGCGGTGCGCGGGCAGGGCCCGCTGTACTGGAAGACCGGGACCTCGACCGCGTTCCGCGATGCCTGGACCGCGGGCGTGTTCGACCACTATGTGCTGGTGGTGTGGCTCGGCAGCTTCGATGGTCGGCCCAACCCCGCGCTGGTCGGCGTGCAGGTGGCCGCGCCGCTGTGGCTGCAGGTGGTCGATGCGCTGCGCGCGACCCGCGGGCGTGGGCAGACGGCGGCGACCGACCGGCCGGACCTCATGCTGCGCCCGCCCGATGCGGTGCGTCGCGTCGAGGTCTGCGCCGATTCGGGCGACCTGCCCAACGAATGGTGTCCGCGCAGGGCGTCCACCTGGTACCTGCCCGGTGTCTCGCCGATCCGCGTCAGCACGCTGCATCGCGCGGTGTGGGTCGATCCGCGCACCGGTCGCCAGGCCTGCCCCGGCGTCGACCCGGCGACGCTGCGGCGCGAGGTGCACGAATTCTGGCCCTCCGACCTGCTCGAGCTGTACGCGCGCGCCGGCCTGCCGCGGCGCCCGCCGCCGCCGCTGGATCCGTCCTGCGCGCTGGCGCAGGCCGACGCCGATGCGGGCGTGGCGCCGGAGATCCTCTCGCCCGTCACGGGCGTCAGCTACCTCATGCGCCCCGGCGGCGAACGCAACCGCATCGAGCTGCGCGCCGTCAGCGACGCGGGCGTGCGGACGCTCTACTGGTTCGTCGACGACGCCTTCATCGGCAGCAGCCGCAGCGACGCGACGCTGGAGTGGGAGCCGCGCAGCCCGGGCCGGCACTTCGTGCGCGCGGTGGACGAGGCGGGGCGCGCGACGGGGCGCGCCGTGCAGGTCGAGTGGGCCGAGTGAGCGCGGCGAGCCCGTTTCAGGCCAGCGGTTTCTGCAGCACCACGAAGCGCAGGTCCGGTTGCCGCGGCTCGCCGAAGCGCGCGTCGCCGTAGGGGAAGGCGCCGAAGTCGCCGGTGGGCGCATAGCCGCGGCGCTGGTACCAGGCGATCAGCTCCGGGCGCTGCTCGATCACGGTCATCACCACGGCCCGCGCCTGCCAGTGTTCGCGCACGTGGCGCTCCGCGGTTGCCAGCAGCGCGCGGCCCAGGCCGGCCGCCTGCAGCGTCGGGCGGATGGTCAGCATGCCGAGGTAGGCCTTGTCGCCCTGCTGTTCCAGCTGCAC
>CAJACZ010000131.1 GCA_903938365.1 uncultured Pseudomonadota bacterium
CCAAGCACGGCTCCAACCGACTCGCGCAGCAGCTCGAGGCCTCCGGCATCCGTGCCGCGGCCATCCACGGCAACAAGAGTCAGGCGGCACGCGTGCGCGCGCTCAGCGACTTCAAGGAAGGCAAGCTGACGGCGCTGGTCGCCACCGAGGTCGCCTCGCGCGGCCTCGACATCAAGGAACTGCCGCAGGTCGTGAACTACGAGCTGCCCAACGTGCCCGAAGACTACGTCCACCGCATCGGCCGCACGGCCCGCGCGGGCTCGACCGGTCGCGCGGTGTCACTGGTCGCGCCCGACGAGGCGAGCCTGCTGCGCGACATCGAGCGCACCATGCGGCAGGCGGTGCCGTTCCTGCCGACGCCCGAGTTCAAGATCGTCGAGCCGAAGGTGGTGCCCGGCGCGCCCTCGCGCGAGGCTCAGGGCCAGTCGTTCAACCGCCAGAACGCTTCGCAGGGTAGCCGAGGCGGGTCAGCTCCGCGACGAGCAGGTCCCGGTGGTCCCCCTGGATCTCAATCACGCCGTTTCGGGTCGTCCCGCCGCAGCCGCAGCGCTTCTTGAGCTGCCTGGCCAGCTCCTCGAGCTGAGAAGGGGGCAGGGGGAGTCCGGTGATCACGGATACCCCCTTGCCGCCCCGGCCCGCGGTTTCGCGGCCTACCCGCACCACGGCGCCCTGGGCGCCACCCTTGTGCGGGGCCACCAGGTTTCCGGCCAGGGCCTTTCGCTTGGCATCGATGTTCATGGTGCCGGGATTCTAGGGCAGTTCCCGCCTCGCCCGCTCGCGCCGCCGGTGCGCGTTGTAGAATCGGCCGATGAGTGAACACCCCCGTCTTGGGCGCGCGGGCCCGGCCTCCACGACCCTGCTGACGCTGCTGGCCCTGCTGGCCGTTCCGGCGGCTCCGGCCGCCACTCCGGCGCTCGATGCCGAGCTCGACCGGATCCTTGCCCTGCTGCCGGGTCGCTACGCGGGCGATGCGCCTGATCCTCGCGATCCCGCGGGCCTGCAGCGCCGGCCGCTGCAGCACAAGATCGCGCGGATCGAGGCCCCGCAGTTCGGCGGCGATACGGTGTTCTACCATCAGATCTCGCGCGACGGCCTCGACTCCCCGACGCCGTTCCAGCAGAAGATCTATGTCTTCGACCGCAGCCCCGGCCGCAGCGTCAATCGCATGCGCTCTTTCGTCTTCAGGCCTGGCCAGGGCTTCGCGAACCTCGAGCGCGATCCGGCGGCGCAGAAGTCCCTAGACCCCGCTGCGCTGATGAACTTCCCCGAGGCCTGCGCCATTCGCTGGTCGCGCGGCGACACGGAGGGCAGCTTCGTCGCCCGGGTGCGCCGCGAGGACTGCAGCTACGAGAGCGCGGCGTTCCGCCAGAGCATTTCGCCGGAACTCACCTATGTGCTCAGCGCCGGATCCTTCGGTATCGAGGATCTCCTGTACGGCGTCGACGGCAAGCCCCTGTTTCCCCCGACCGGTCTGCTGACTGCGGCACGCCTCCCGGCAGCCGCGCCCGCCCGGACCATGGCCGAGGTGCTGGCGGCCTCGCAGCCCGCGGACTGGCGCCCCCTGGATGCGGAGCGCACCCTCTACCTCGAGCTGGATGCGGGGCGCGTCGTGTTCGAGCTGGCGCCGGCGTTCGCGCCGCGCCACGTCGAAAACCTGCGTGCGCTCGTGGCTGCGCGCTGGTTCGACGGGCTGGCCATCACTCGCGTGCAGGACAATTTCGTCGCGCAGTGGGGCGACCCGGACGGCACACGGGCCATCGTGGGCGCAGCGTCGCGGCTGGCGCCCGAGTTCGCGCGCGCCTGGAGTGCCGATCTGCCTTTTACCGTGCTGCCCGATCCTGACGGCTACGCGCCGCAGGTGGGTTTCGTCGAAGGATTCGCCGCAGCCGGTGATCGCAAGGCCGGCCAGGCCTGGCTCGCGCACTGCTACGGTTCGCTGGGAGTCGGTCGTGACAACTCGGCGGATTCCGGCAGCGGCGCGGAACTGTACGTGGTGATCGGCCATGCGCCGCGCCAGCTCGACCGCAATATCACGCTGGTCGGGCGCGCCCTGCGCGGCATGGAACTGCTCGCGTCGCTGCCCCGCGGCACCGGCCCCATGGGTTTCTACGAAAAGCCCGAACAGCGCGTGCCGATCCGCCGGGTGCGCCTCGCCGCGGAGCTGCCGGTCGCCGAGCGCAGCCCGCTCGAGGTGCTGCGCACGGATACCGACACCTTCGCAGCGCTCGTCGAGGCGCGCCGCAATCGTCGCGACGACTGGTACCTGGTGCCGGCCGGCCACATCGACCTGTGCAGCGTGCCGCTGCCGGTACGCGAGACCGTCAACGGAACCTCCCCATGAAGCACTCCGACGTCATCGTCATCGGCGCCGGGATCGGCGGACTTGCGGCGGCGCTCGGCCTGTTGCGTTCCGGCCAGCGCGTGCGGCTCTACGAGCAGGTCAGCGAACTCGGCGAGGTCGGCGCCGGCCTCAGCATCACGCCCAACGCGGGCAAGGCACTCGCGCAGCTGGGGCTCGCCGACGAGCTCGAGCGCATCGGCAGCATGCCGGCAGCCGGTGCCATCCGCCATTACGCCAGCGGTGAAGTGCTGGTGCACCTGCCGCAGGACCATGGCCGGGAGAGGTACGGAATTCCGCTCTTTCACGTGCATCGTGCCGACCTGCATGCCGTTCTTCAGGCGGCGGTGCGGGCGCTCGATCCGGACTGCCTCCAGGTGGGCCGACCGCTGCTGTCGCTCGAGACGCGCGCGGATGGCGTGAGGGCGCAGCTCGGTGACGGTTCCACCGTCAGCGCCGACTGGCTGGTGGGTGCCGACGGTATCCGCTCCACGACCCGCGCCCAGCTGTTCGGGCCCGACACGCCGATGTTCACCGGTTACGTGGCATGGCGCGGCCTCGTGCCGGGTGA
>CAJACZ010000132.1 GCA_903938365.1 uncultured Pseudomonadota bacterium
GAAGCCGGCGTCGCGCATCATCTGCGCGAGGTTGGCCATGGCCGCCACCGAGAAATACGGTTCGGCGCGGTTGTCCGTGTCCCAGTCCAGCACCACCGCCTGCATGGCGTTGACGGCGCGGAAGGGCGGCGGGTCGCTGATGAGCATCTCGCCGCCCGGCTTCAGGATGCGGAACATTTCTTCCATGATCTTCTCGGAGACCGCCGGCGGCATTTCGTGGTGCACCGCATAGGACACGACACCGTCGCAGCTGTTGTCAGCTTCGGCGACCTTGCAGGCGTCTTCCTGCCGGAAGGTGATGTTGAGGCCCATCATCTCGCTGACGAAGTGGCCGTTGCGCAGGTTGGCGGCCGACAGGTCACCGCCGATCAGTTCGGCCTCCGGAAACTGCTGGCGGCACACGCCGAGCGTGGTGGCGCCGCCGCAGCCCAGTTCGTAGATCCGCTTCAGGTCGCGGTTGCGGAACTGCTTGACGACGTTGCCGCGCTGGGCGCGGATGTCGCAGTTGACGTCGACGGCCGCGTAGCCGCCGAGCGCGAACACGTAGGGCCCGATGCCGGCCGCGAACATCGGCATGGTCATGTCGTAGCCGTCCCAGCCGCCCGGCTCCAGATGCCACTCGACCGCGTCGAACCACTTCGGCATCTCGAGGTTCGGGTCGAGCTGCAGCCGCGAACTGTCCTTGGGCTTCTTCGATTCGGCGAAGGCCTGCCACTCGGCGCGCCGCGCCTCGACGGCGGGGATGGCGCGGGTGTAGTTCTCTTCGGCGACGAAACGCTGGTAGAAGCGGTTGTAGCGGTAGGCCTTCGAGCGCTCGACGACGTCGCGCGCGCGGTCGAGGCGTTCGCGCCACACCGGGGGACGTGCGTCGGACTTGAATTCCTCGTTGAGCGCGGCTGCCTCGGGCTGCGCCGCGAAGTCGGCCTCGGCGATGTCCCGGAGCTCGGAGCTCGAGAACTGCTGCAGGGAACCCAGGAACTGCAGGCCGGCACGGCCGCGCTGTTTGAGCGAAATCATCGTTTTCCTCCAGTCGTAGTCGTGTCTACATCTTTCCAGAAGCGGCTGAGCGCGTCATTCAGTTCCGCCGGTGCTTCGAGCGGCAGCAGCCGACCGACCGCCGGCAGTTCCACGAGGCGGGCGTCCGGGAAACGCGCGACCGCCTTGGCCGCCAGGGCGGGCGTCAGGACCGTATCGCCCTGGCCCACCGGAAACATTACGGGAAACCGCAATTGCGGCGCGATGTCGCCGGTCGCAGGTGCCTGCGCCGTGGTGAGGAACGCCACGAAGGTCTCGTAGGACGTCTGCTCGAGCATCGTCTTGTAGCGCGCGCGGGCGGTCAGCGAGGCGCCCGAGGCGACGATGTACTCGTTGAATCGCCGGAACAGGGTGTCCTTGCCCTCGATGACGACCGTGCGGGCGTTCTCGGCCCGGTAACGCACCCCGGCGGCGTCGAGGTTGTCGCTGCCCAGCACCGTGCTGATCAGCACCAGCGAGCGGCACCGGCCGGGCGCCTTCGCGCAGGCCAGGGCGGCGATGTTGCCGCCGCCGCTGAGCGCGACGATGTCGACCGGCTGCTTGACGGACACGGCGTCGAGGAACTGCAGCAGCTCATCGGCGTAGCGGTTCGAGTCGACCTTGGAATAGGTGAGCGGCGAGGAGAACCCGTGACCGGACGCATCCGGTGCCAGGCAGCGCCGCGTCTCGCAGAGCGCGTTCAGCTGGTCCAGCCACATCCGCGAATCGGTCAGCAGCGGGTGCACGAACAGCACCGGCTGCCCCTTGCCCTTTTCGCGGTAGGCGATCTGCACGCTGTCGAGGTCCACGCTGCGCATGCGCACCGGTTCGGCGGCTGCGGGGAGGCACAGGCTCGCGCCCAGCGTCGCCAGCAGGGCGAGCGGTGCGAACAGGGCCGTGTGTGGCCGGGTGCGCGCGGGGGGGCGATGGGGCACGGTGAACCTCCTGACGATGGTCGATACGGGTGCGGATACTGAGACTGCATCGTAGCCCCGACGGTCGGCTTTCCGGGTAGATTTCCACCATGGTGACCGACTCCGAGCTGTTCCGACTTTCCGTGCGCACGGGCACGCATCTGCTGGCCGCCGGGGCGCGGCTCGTGACCGCCGAATCCTGCACGGCCGGGTGGATCGCCAAGGTGGTGACCGAGGTCCCGGGCTGTTCGGGCTGGTTCGACTGCGGCTATGTCTGCTACTCGAACGAGTCGAAGCAGCGCGACCTGGGGGTGCTCCCCGAGACGCTGGCCGCGCAGGGCGCGGTGAGCGAAGCCGTGGTGCGCGCGCTCGCCGAGGGGGCGCTGCAGCGCACCGGCGCTGAGGTCGCGCTGGCGGTCAGCGGCATCGCCGGGCCGTCCGGCGCGACTCAGGGCAAGCCGGTGGGTACGGTCTGGTTCGCGACCGCGCATCGCCGCGGTCAGGCCGTCGAGGTCAATGCGCGCGTCAAGTTCTTCGACGGTGACCGCGACACCGTGCGGCGCAAGGCGGTGCAGTTCGGCCTGCAGCTGGTGCTGGCGCTGCCCCTGCCTGCGGCCGTGGCGGGGCGCTGAGCCCTGCGGGGGCGCTGCTGGGACGCCGCGGAGCGTCCGCATACAGTAGCGCCGTTCCGGCACTACTGTATGGCCAGTGAACGCGTGCGAAAATTCTGCTTCCGCAGCAGTTTTGCGCGCTTCTGCGGTGCCGGGCATGTGAAATAATCCCCTCATCAACCAAGGGGATTTTCATGGACGACAATCGCAAGAAGGCGCTCTCCGCCGCACTCGGCCAGATCGAAAAACAGTTCGGCAAGGGCTCCGTCATGCGCCTGGGCGACGCCTCGGCCACCTATGACGTCGAGGCGGTCTCCACCGGTTCGCTCGGCCTCGACATCGCGCTCGGCATCGGCGGCCTGCCGCGCGGCCGTGTGGTCGAGATCTACGGTCCCGAATCCTCGGGCAAGACCACCCTCACGCTCGAAGTCATCGCCGAAATCCAGCGCCAGGGCGGCACCGCCGCCTTCGTCGACGCCGAACACGCGCTCGACCCGGCTTACGCCGAGAAGCTCGGCGTCAACGTCAACGACCTGCTGGTCTCCCAGCCGGACACCGGCGAGCAGGCCCTCGAGATCACCGACATGCTGGTGCGTTCCGGCGCGGTGGACGTCGTGGTCGTCGACTCGGTCGCCGCCCTGACCCCCAAGGCCGAAATCGAAGGCGAAATGGGCGAGATGCAGGTCGGCCTCCACGCCCGCCTCATGTCCCAGGCGCTGCGCAAGCTCACCGGCAACATCAAGCGCTCCAACACCATCGTCATCTTCATCAACCAGATCCGCCTCAAGATCGGCGTGATGTTCGGCAGCCCCGAGACCACGACCGGCGGCAACGCACTGAAGTTCTACTCCTCGGTCCGCCTCGACATCCGCCGCATCGGCGCCATCAAGAGCGGCGAGGAAGTCGTCGGCAACCAGACCCGCGTCAAGGTCGTCAAGAACAAGGTCGCGCCCCCGTTCCGCGAGGCCGAATTCGAAATCCTCTACGGCCAGGGCATCTCCCGCGAAGGCGAGATCATCGACATCGGCTCTGCCCAGAACATCATCGAGAAGTCGGGCTCCTGGTACAGCTACAAGGGCGAGCGCATCGGCCAGGGCAAGGAAAACGCGCGCGAGTTCCTCAAGACCCACCCTGACACCGCCCGCGAGATCGAAGACCTCATCCGCGCCAAGATGCTGCCGGTCAAGGTCCGGGGCGGTGACGCCGGGGAGAAGGCCTCCGGCTGATGCGCCGCTTCGGCCGGCGGTCCGGTGCGCGGTCCGGTGGGCAGTCCGAGGCGTCCGACGACGCCGAGGCTGCCCGTCGCGCCGCGCTGGCCATGCTCGGCCGCCGTGAGTTCTGCAGCGCCGAACTCAAGACCCGGCTGGGGGAAAAAGGCTTCACTCCCGGGGTCTCCGACGCCGTAATCGCCGAATTGCAGGACGAACGCCTGCTCGACGACAGTCGCTACCTGGAACAGTTCGTCCGGGTCCACGCCGGCCGGGGGCAGGGGCCGACCCGCATCCGCCAGGAACTCTCCAGCGTGGGCGTCCGCGGTGACCTGGTCGATCAGGCCCTGGACGAAGGGCCTGATTTCGTTGCGCTCTGCCGGGAAGTGCGAGCCCGGAAGTTCGGTTCCGCCCCCCCGGACGACTGGAAGGAAAAAAGCCGCCAAGCGAGGTTTTTGCAGTATCGGGGCTTTTCATCGGATCATATCCGGTCAGCCTTGGGCCAGGACCTCGATACCGCAGAATGACTTCCACTAATCCCCCGTTCATGAGTGCGTCGGATGTCCGGCGCGCCTTCCTCGAATTCTTCCGCCAGCGCGGTCACACGGTCGTGGGTTCCAGCTCGCTGGTGCCCGGCAACGACCCCACGCTGCTCTTCACCAACGCAGGCATGGTCCAGTTCAAGGACCTCTTCCTGGGCAAGGAACGCCGCGACTACGTCCGCGCCGTCTCCTCGCAGCGTTGCGTGCGAGCCGGCGGCAAGCACAACGACCTCGAGAACGTCGGCTACACGGCCCGGCACCACACCTTCTTCGAGATGCTCGGCAACTTCTCTTTCGGCGACTACTTCAAGCGCGACGCCATCCGCTTCGCCTGGGAGTTCGTCACCGGCACGCTGGGCCTCGATCCCTCCCGCCTCTGGGTCACGGTGTTCCGCGACGACGACGAAGCGGCCGACATCTGGATCAATGAAATGGGCGTGTCTCCGGAGCGGCTCTCGCGCCTCGGCGAGAGCTCGAACTTCTGGGCCATGGGCGATACCGGCCCCTGCGGCCCCTGCAGCGAAATCTTCTACGACCACGGGGCGCACATCCCGGGCGGCCCGCCGGGCTCGCCCGATGAAGACGGTGACCGTTACGTCGAGGTCTGGAACCTCGTGTTCATGCAGTTCGAGCGTGCCGCGGACGGCACGCTCACGCCGCTGCCCAAGCCCGCCGTCGATACCGGCGCCGGCCTCGAGCGGCTCTCCGCGGTCATGCAGGGCGTCCAGAACAACTACGACATCGACCTGTTCCGCGGCCTGATGCAGGCCGCCGCCGCGCTGGCCGGCACCACCGACCTGAGCAACCCCTCGCTGCGGGTCATCGCGGACCACATCCGCGCCTGCACCTTCCTCATCCTCGATGGCGTGCTGCCCTCGAACGAGGGCAGGGGGTACGTCCTGCGCCGCATCATCCGGCGCGCGATCCGCCACGGCCACAAGCTCGGCATCCAGGGCGCGTTCTTCCACAAGCTCGTGGCCGCCCTCGAGCAGCAGATGGGCGACGCCTACCCCGAGCTCACCCAGGGCCGCGAGCTCGCGACCCGTGTGCTGGCGCAGGAAGAAGAACGCTTCGCCGAGACCCTGACCACCGGCATGGCCCTGCTGGGCACGGCGATCGAACAGCTCGAGCGCGCGGGCGGCAAGCTCATCGACGGCGGCACGGTGTTCCGTCTCTACGACACCTACGGCTTTCCCGCCGACCTAACGGGCGACGTCGCGCGCGAGCGCGGCCTGGCCATCGACCAGACGGGTTTTGAAGCCGCCATGGCCGCCCAGCGCGAGCGCGCCCGTGCGGCCAGCCGGTTCGGCGTGGACCTGCGCGCCGGCACCCAGCTCGACCTGCGCTCGGCCTTCTGCGGCTACGACTCCACCCGCGGCGAAGCCCGGGTGACGGCGCTGCTGCGCGGCGGCGACCGGGTCGCCGAACTGCAGCCCGGCGAGGCGGGCGAAGTCGTGCTCGAGGCCACGCCCTTCTACGCCGAGTCCGGCGGCCAGGTGGGCGATGCCGGCGAGCTGCTGGCCGACGGCCTGCGCTTCATCGTCGACGACACGCAGAAGCGCGGCACCGGCGGCGCGCACTCGCACATCGGGCGGCTCGACGCGGGTTCGCTGCCGCTGCGCGAGGGCATGCTGCTTGCCGCGTTTGTCGACACCAGCCGGCGCGGCGCCACGGCCGCCAACCACTCCGCGACGCACCTGCTCCATGCCGCGCTGCGCGAGGTGCTGGGCACCCACGTGCAGCAGAAGGGCTCACTGGTGGCGCCGGATCGGCTGCGCTTCGACTTCGCACATTTCCAGGCGCTCAGCGCCGAAGAACTGCGGCGCATCGAGCGCATCGTCAACGCGCAGGTGCGGGCCAACGCGGCCGCCGAAACCCGCGAGATGGACTACGACGCCGCGGTCGCCGGGGGCGCCATGGCGCTGTTCGGCGAAAAGTACGAGTCCAAGGTGCGCGTGCTGCGCATCGGCGACTATTCGACGGAGCTCTGCGGCGGCACGCACGTCGCCCGTGCCGGCGACATCGGCCTGTTCAAGATCCTCAGCGAGGGTGGCGTGGCCGCGGGCGTGCGGCGCATCGAGGCCGTGACCGCGCAGGGCGCCCTCGAGGCCGCCGAGGCCAACGAGGCCCTGGTGCGCGAGGTGGCCGGGCTGGTCCGCGGCAATCCGCCCGAGATCGCCGCCAAGGTGCGCGACGCCCTCGAGCGTATCCGGCAGCTCGAAAAGGAAAACCGCTCGCTGCGCGACAAGCTCGCTTCGGGGCAGGGCACCGACCTGGCCGCCTCGGCGGTCGATATCGCCGGTGCCAAGGTGCTCGCCACGATCGTCGAGGGCGCCGATTCGGGCGCCCTGCGCAACGCGGTCGACCAGCTCAAGGAACGCCTCAAGTCCGCGGTCATCGTGCTGGCCTCGGTCGATGCGGGCGGCAAGGTGCTGCTGGTCGCGGGCGTCACCGCCGACCTCGTCGGCAAGGTGAAGGCCGGCGAAGTGGTGGGCAACGTCGCTTCGCAGGTCGGCGGTCGGGGCGGCGGCCGGCCGGACTTCGCCCAGGCCGGTGGCACCGATGCCGCGGCGCTGGGCGCGGCGCTGGCCTCGGTGGCCGGGCTGGTGCGGGGCAAGCTGGGCGCCTGACGCAAGCGCTATCGTGGGAAACCGCGGGATGGACGACATCCCCGGTTTCTTCTATTGTCCGGCCGCCCGGCGGAAGAAACCCCGCCAGGCGCAGGGAACACGGAACGGTGGGTCGCTCGCCCTGCGAGGGCAGCGCGACCCGCCGCGGTACCAGGGAGGGTCATCAATGCTCATACTCACGCGCCGCGTCGGCGAGACCGTGATGGTCGGCAGCGAGGTCACGGTCACCGTGCTCGGCGTCAAGGGCAATCAGGTGCGTCTCGGCATCAACGCCCCGAAGGACGTCGCCGTGCACCGCGAAGAGATTTTCGAGCGCATCAAGGCCGAGCACGCAGCGGCGCCCGACACGGCCGCAGAAAACGCGGCGAACCCCGAGACCCGCAGCTGAGACCCCGGTCGCGCGGCCGCCACGGCGCTTTGACCTCGCCGACCCCCGCCAGTATGATCCGCGCCAGTTAGCGGTCGATCGGCATCCCAGCCCGACTACCGTCGACGGCCCGGAGTCCATGGGATTCCAGGCAGGTTGGAGAGATGGCCGAGTGGTCGAAGGCGCACCCCTGCTAAGGGTGTAAGGGTCAAAAGCCCTTCGAGGGTTCGAATCCCTCTCTCTCCGCCATTCAAAGTTTCTTCAAATCTTCAATCTTTCAACCGCAGCCGACAAGCTGTTGATCTGATTGACTTTCCTCAGTCAGCCCCTGACCAGAGGTTGAAGAAAGTCCCGTCACACCGGGGCTTCAGCGCGATTGAGACGCTGTTCTGCTCAGAACCACCTGACTGAGTAAGTTCGAAAAAATCCAATTGGAGCAATGGGTTACGCGAATTTTCCGTAACCTTCATTGCCGTACTGCCGCGAAAAAGTCAGGAGCTTTTGCGAAAACCCAGGTTTCTTGCGGGTTGTAAGCGGTGGGGATTCGAACCAGCAAATGAATTTCGCAGGTCCGCGGCTACTTCGTCGAAAGATCAAGGCCTGCGACCTGGCCCCGAGGCCTGCAGTCACCCGCGCGAAGACCATCGAGAAAGGCGCTGATCGTCTGCACTGTCAGCGTCTCCGTCTTACGCGACATTCCGGTGCCTGCAAAATTCAAATGACTCGCGCCATCTATTACGCCCAACCACTTGCACCCTGGCGGCATGTTTCTGAACGGTTCGGTGCGCGTTTCCCAAGAGGCACCACCCAACTCGGTATCGCGGGTGCCCGTAATCAGCAACACGGGTCTTCGGATGCCCGACCACGCGTTCCCGGGGAAGATCGAACCGGTGCCTTGTGGCGATAGGGCGATGTAGGCGTTGAAGGAATCGGTGCCCTGGACGCCGACCTTGTTTCTTGCACCCGCTTCAATCATGACCGTTGCGGCACCCATTGAGTGGCCGATCAGTAACTTTTCGCTGGAATTACACCTGCGTTCGGCCCATTTCACCGACGCGGCGATATCCATGAACCTGCCGCGATAGGCATCTGGCTCCGTGATCAGTTCGGCCAGGCCCTCGCGAAGCCCGTTGCCGCGCAGATGCTCGCGCAAGGCGCGTCGCCCGCTCTCCTGGTGACCCACCACCACGGAAAGGTATCCAACCGAGGACAGGGCTTCGCCCAGATAACGATAGCCCTGTTCAGTACCGCCGGCACCCGGCGAAATGATTGCGATCCCACGGCAGGTGGCCGCAGCGGGTGCATAAGCAGTCGCCTGCAAGAACTTCTGGTCCTGCCGCTGCAACTGGAGCGCCTCGCTCGCGCAAGCGAGGCTGACCGCTCCGAAAAAGAGTGCCCCAAGAGCAATGCCACGGAGTAAGTCGCTCATGCCCATCAACTCGTCAACGAAGGTTTAATGGTTGGACGAGGTTGCTGCATGCTGCTCCCGTCGAGCTCTGATCCAGCTACTGGAAGCACAGGTATTCCCAGACACCGTTGGTGTCAAAGAGAGGTTTACCATTGCTATCCACCGGCGTGGATGTATCCACGACGGTGACGCCGTGATTCCTGAGGGTGAGTGTTAATGCCGTGCTGCTTGGGTTGTAAGGCAAGGATGTGCGAAGTTGTTGTGCATTGGAGAACGGTATGCCCCCTCCTTCAACCAACACCGGCCCGGATGCCGGCTTAGCAAGACCCAGGCTATCCCAGTGCGCAAAGGCGTGGGCGTTGGGCACCAGCGTGTCACTGTCCGCGCCAAAGCCGTATTGCAGGCTTGCCGGCGTCACGCTGGCCCTGGAAGCCGTCCAACTGGCCGGCCGATTTGACAATTCATTCCAGTCCTCTGGCGAGGAAAAATAGACTGCGCGGCTCAGGGAGAACGTCTTCGCGAGCACGCCGACATGCCCGCCACCCTGGGAATGCCCTGCCAGGACGACCCTGCTCCAATCGGCCGTTTTGTCCGGCAGCAGAAACTGCCCCCAGCCCTCCGAGGCATAGGTGTTGTTAAGCCAGTTCAGCAATTTGTTCAGTCGATTGACGATGGAGTCGGCTTGTGACACCGGACTCTGCCCGTTGACCGGTGTGCCATTGCCGAAGATGACCGCGTTGCGCGCGTTCCAGTAGCAATCTGGATCCGTGCTGAACTGGCACAGAGTTCCCATGGCAGTCTGGTTCGGATAGTTCACGCCCACCGCATGGAAGCCGCGGGAGGCGCCAGCGCGAAGGATGTAGCTGTACTGAGTCGGCCTGCCCTGGGTCCCTGGAAGGAACACAAGCAATTTGCCCCGTTGATTTACCGACGCTGATGGATTGATGGCAAGGTGAGGTGCCTCGCCTGTCACTGGAGTCGCTGTGATACTGCTGTCCGTGACCGTCGCATTGACTTGACGTTCTACTGAAGGCGCCGGGCCGGTGACCGTCAAACGTGCAGAATTGCTGGTGACGGTGCCCGCCGCGTTAGAGACGTGAACGCGGTAGAGGGACCCGCTGTCCGCTACAGCAGTCGATTGTGTAGTGTAGCTCGCGGATGTCGCCGAGCCGGGAGCGAAAGACCAGGTGGATCCACTGTCTTTGCTCACCTGCCATTGAAAGCTCAATGGCGCACTACCAACCACCGTTACCGAGAACATTGCCGCAGAGCCTGCGGAAACCGTAACGCCCGTCGGCTGAGATGTAATGGAGGGTGCAGTGGCTTGGGTCGGCGTGCCGCCCTGGTTCATCTCACCGCCACCCCCGCCGCAAGCCGCCAGCATGAGGATTGCCCACACAGGCAAGACTCGGTGTCGAATCACTGACACGAATTGACAAAGCAGATCCATGGTCTAGTTCCTTGCGAGGTGACAGCCCGTATTTTCGACGCAGCAAATCCGCTGGTACTAGACCTCCTAACGCATGATCTCCTCAAGTGTTGACAGAACGCGGAGGAATGGGCTTCGGGGCGGTGTGGCGATGTTCTTGGTTGGCGGAGCGCGGGTGGCGCGTTCGAATCCCCGTTGCCACCAATGTTCGGTACCCTTAGCATCTGAGCAAGTTAGTGCTAAAGATCTTCCTGCCCCGCCAGATCAGCCGATGAGCACGTGGTGTGCTGAGACACCTGATCGTCAAGCAGGCTGAAGTTTGAGCACCTTGACGCTTGAGAGTGCCTTTGTGGCCTTGGCGGCCTGCCGCGCCTGCCACAAGTCGTAGGCGGCCTGCTGGGCCAGCCACACTTCAGCGGCCCCGCCGTGGTCGCGCCCCAACCAACGCTCGATGCGCAGTGCCATCGCAGGGCTGATCGCAGCTCGCGCATTGAGCACCTTGGACAAGGTGGTCCGGTCGACTCCCAACTGGGCGGCGGCCTCGCCGACCTGCAGGTTCAAGGCAGGCAGGATGTCGTCCCTCAGGGTGAGGCCGGGGTGTGGGGGATTGAACATGGAACTCATCGTCACCTCAGTGGTAATCCTGATAGTCCACCAGGAGCGCATCGCCGTTTTCAAACGCAAAAGTCAGGCGCCAGTTGCCATTGACGCTGACCGCCCAGTGCCCGGACAGGCCCCCCTTGAGGGGGTGCCAACCCCAGCCGGGACGGTTCATGTCTTCGGGTCGCGTGGCTGCATCCAACGCAGAAAGCTGCCGAGCCAGGCGAGGAGCGTGTGCCGCCTGGATCCCGGCTCGTGAGCCAGACCGAAAGAAGCGCTCGACGCCTTTGTGCCTGAAGCTACGGATCATCGACCTATTGTGGCGCGTGGCGCCACACGCTGCAAGTGCTTCACCTCGCTCCTGCTGGTTCGAACCCCCGCCCCCGTCAGGAAGAAGTGGTCCCAAAACTGAGCGGGTTAGTGGAGCAAGGTCTGCGGGGTCGCCATCACGCCGCCGCAGGTGACGCGGCGGCCGACGGCAGGGCTTTTCAGTCCTTGAAAAAAGCCTCGACCGCGCCCTGGCGCTTGATGGTCAGCGGCCTGCCGCGCCGGTCCAGCGTCTTGCCGACGGTGGTGCGGATCCAGCCTTCCGAGAGGCAGTACTCTTCGACGTTGGTGAACTCGACGCCGTTGAGGCGTATGCCGATGTGCCGCGAGAGCAGGGCTTCATCGTAGAAGCGGCTCGCGGGATCGATGCTCAGGCGGTCGGGCAGGGTGTCGGTCATGGCGGGGCAGGATTGTACATGAAGCGCCGCAACGGCTGCCGTGATCGGCACCGCAGGCGCGCGATGGCCTCCGACCCGGACGGATCATGCATAGCGGGTCGAGCCCCAGCGTTTCTTGACGTCTGCCAGTCGACGGCGGCTCACCGTGACCTGCTGGCCATCCTTCAGCACCACCACCCAGCGCCCGCGTGCGGACCGGACCTGTCGCACGTGGCGGTCGGCGATCCATTCGCCGCGTCGGACCTCCAGCCCGTGATCGCTCAGCAGGCCGATGACCCGGTGCATGGGACCGGGAACCGTGGTCACGCCCTCGGGGCTGTGGAGATGGACGTACTGCAGGTCGGCCGTGGCGCGCAGCACTCCGCCGCGCACCGCGCTCGGCAGCAGGCTGCCGTCGGGTGGGTCCGAGGGCTCGGCGTCCGTCGCGCCCGCAGCGGCGACCGGTGCCGTCTCGCGCTCCGGCGCCGGGACGGGCGGCGCCGATTCCGCGGTCGAAAGCCACGCGGGCAGGCTCGCGATCATGCAGCTCGAGAAGACGGGGAGAGCGCTGGCCAGCCACTCATCCACGAGCAGGTATAGCCCGAAGGGTTCTGTCTCAGGCAGCGAGAACAGGGGGTCGATCGCCAGCGACGCGGGTACGAACAACAGCGTGGCGAGCAGGCACGAGGCGAGGAGCAGACCCCGGCTCAGCCGCTCACGGCCCGACACGACCAGCCATTGGCTGAGCCACCACGCGACGAAGGTTGCAGCTGCCGTCGCCATCCAGAACGCATAGCGCATCACGACGCCGTGTCCCGCCACCGGACCGGCCTGCAGGTAGGCAAGCGTGAGGCCGATCAGCAGGAAGACGGTCGCCGCGAAGCGGCCCCAACGCTGCATCAGAGTCGACAGTCTCATCCCCGTGGTCCTGGCGGCATCCTGCGACCGCCGTTCCTGCGCCAAGGCAGCCGGTCATGCTGCGGAAGGGCCGCTCGTGGGGACCATTCTAGTGGAGAGGGCGCCCGGCCGCAGCGGTCAGCGGCCGGGCGCTGTGCTCAGAACCGCCAGCCGAAGGACACGGTGACGGCAAGCGGCTCGTAGTCGGCCTCGACCCGCCCCACGGCCCCTTCCTCGCCGTCGAGCTCCACGCCGGAGACCAGCAGGTAGCGCAAGCCGGCGTCGATGAAGGCGCGCTCGCCGAGCGAGTAGCGTGCGCCGAGTAGCGCCTGTACTCCCGCGCCCGAGCCGCTGAAGGACCGCTCGATGCCGCTGCTCTCGAAGTCGACGTCCACCTCCGTCGCATAGACTGCGCCGAGCCCGAGGTAGGTTCGCGCGCGCGGCGAGCCGAACAGGTCGAACTCGCGCAGCGCGTTCACCGCAACGGTCGTGGACGCGTAGTTGCCGTCGCCGGAGGGGCCGCCACCGGCGAGCGTGAAGGTCGGGTGATCGACCGACTGGTACATGAATTCTGCCTCGATGCGCCAGGCGTCGCCGAAGTAGCGACCGATCGCGCCACCGGCGGCAAACCCCGTGTCGAGCGGCAGGGTCGACGAGGTCACGGCAGTGATCCCGGGCCGGCTGTAGGCGAGCCGTTGATCCGACTGGGTCACCGCGCCGAGGGTGCCCGTGGCATACCACCCCCCAGTCCCGGTCCCGGTCCCGGTCGCCGCGCTTGCGCCACCGGCACCCGCCAGCAGGATCAGGGCGCAGACCGCAGGCGCGCCGCGCCTCGCGGCCGGTTCACTCGACATCGAAACACTGAACATCAGGCTACTCCATGTAAATGATTGATTGACCTGCGAATTCACGGCAGCGCGCTCGCAGTGCCGTGATAGACCGCGACATTAGGTGGGTCGTTGCACCGGGGTCTCGCGCGCGTGAACGAGCGGTCGGAGCGATGAACGAGCGGCGCGGGCGCCGGCACCCGCGTCAGCTATCACCTCGCTGCGCCCGCGGCCTACGCGCGCGACCCGGCCCGGCGTGCTCCGGGGGTCTGCTGGCTGCAGGGCTCGGGTGTTCATGCCGTTCGCGGCCGTGTTGCTGATCCATGTCGGCAGCTACGAGGGCACCGAAGGCCAGGGGCGATCCTGTACCATTCGCGGCGTCGCACCCTCCCATCCGCCGGGGACCTCATGACGCTCTGGACCTATCGCCGCCCCTTCGTGGTGGACGGTGTCGCGTATCGCGTGGACGTGGCAGCCGGGCTGGCCTCGATACGCAGCCGCTTGCTGTGCGACGGCCGCGTGCTGGCCGAGGAGCAGACCGCCATCAGCGCGGGCGCTGATCCGCGCAACACGCTGCTCCGCGCCGCGCTGCCGGATGGCCGCGCGCTCGAGGTCGAGGTGGGGCCGGTGTCCTCGTTCAGCTTCGGCATCGCGGTGCGCGTGGCGGGCGAACTGCACCACGAGAGTCATCCCGGGCGCCGTCTGGCCGGCGCCTCCGGGGCCGGCGAGCCCGAGCCCGAGGCCGGGCTGCGTGAGGCGCGTGAGGCGCGTGAGGAGCGCGAGGAGCGCGAGCGCTGGCAGCGCAACAAACCTTCCCTGTATGCGGACATCGCTCTCGGCGTGCTGTTCTTCGCGGTGACCAAGCTCTCGGGCAGCCTGACCATCGCGGCGCTGGTCGGCGCCGCGGCCGGCCTCGCGCTGGTGGTCGTGCAGCGCTTCGTGAAGGTCGACCTGCTCGGTGGTCTCGCGCTGTTCGGCATCGCCGTGCTGCTGCTGTCGGCGGGCTTCGCGCTGGTGTTCCAGGACGACTGGGCGGTCAAGATGCGCAGCACGATCGTGGGCTCGCTGGTGGCGCTCGTGATGCTCTCCGACGGGCTGTTCAACGGCGGTCGTTATTTCGGGGGTCGCATCCAGCGCTACATGCCGACGCCGCTGGACCCGCGGCGCTTCGCGATCGGCATGGGCGTGCTCGGCCTGGTGATGGCGGCGGTGAACTACGCCGTGGCCACCTGGACGACGGGGGACACCTGGCTCTGGTACACCACCGTCGGCGACACGATCCTGAGCGTCGTGCTGGTATTCGCGGTCCTGCAATTCGCCCAGCGGCGGTCCCTCGAGGCGCCTTGAGCGCCACCTCGGACCCGTCGGACTATCCGTGTAACATCGAGCCGGGTCACCCCATCCAGCGGAAACTGAACATGAGACACATGAGGCTGATCGCACTGGTGGCAGCCGTGGCCGCGCTGCAGGGCTGCTACCGCGTCGAGCCCGCGACGGCCGAGACGCCGGCCGCCTACAAGGTCAACGTCTTCACCGGAAGCATGGAGTACTGCGTCAAGAACCTGTGCTACCCGGTGACCCAGGAACAGGTTCGCTAGGTTCCGGTGCGCCCGCCGCGGGCGCCGGATCCAGCGGGAGCTCCTCTGCTGAACCACGGTTCCTCCATCGGGATCGCCATCCTTGGCACGGCGTCGCTCGAGCGCTGCCTCGACTTCTATGCGGGCCAGCTCGGCATGGACGCCTCGGCCGTTGCGGCGCTGGGCGGCGCGGCGTTCGAGCGGCACTGGGGCCTGCCCGCGGGGAGCACCGCGCGCGCCGCGCTGCTGTCGGTGGGGGGCTCGTCCGTGGGCCGGGTGCTCGCCATCGAGTTCGACTCGCCCCACGCGCGGCGGGTCTCGGACGGGACTCGCGGGCCGTTCATCGGCTACTGGAACCTCAACTTCTACGTGGACGAGATCGAGGCACCCTGCCGCGCCCTGGCGGCGCAGGGCTATACGTTCTGGTCAAAGCCCGTGCGGCACGCGGTGGCCGGCGGCGGCGGCGCCCCGGTGGAGGCGATCTTCCTCGGGCCCGACCAGGTCGCGATCAACCTGGTCGAGCTCGACGGCGCCCCCGGCTCACCGATCGAGGCGATCTGGCGCGAGACTCGCGAGCTGCCGCGCAGCCGCCTCGGCTTCAGCCAGGTTGCGACCAGCGCGCATGCCACGCGCGACGTGGCGGCCGCGGCGCGCTTCCATCGCGAGGTGCTCGGCATGTGGCCCGCCGTCGATGCGGTGCTCGATAGCCCGGCGGCGAACGAACTGACGGGTCGCCCGCGCGAGGCGCGCACCCGCGTCATCTGGATGCGGGGCGATCATCCCTACGGCAAGGTGGCGCTCTCCGAGCCGCTCAACTACACGCTGGTCGATCGCGCGAGCGACGTGGTCGCGCCGGCCATCGGCTACCTCGCGCAGAGCTTCCCGGTCGCGGACCTTGAACTCGCGATGGACCGTGCCGCGCAGTGCGGTGCGCCCGTGCTGGGCGAGCCCGAGGACCTCGAACTGCCCGGCGGGCTGCGCCTCCGCGCCTGCCTGCTGCGCGCACCCGGCAGCGGTGCGCTGCTGCAACTCACACAGGAGGCTGACCGCCCATGACTTCAGACACGATGCGTGCAATGGTCGTCGACGCGCCCGGCGGCCCCGAGGTGCTGGTGGAGCGGCGCCTGCCGGTCCCCGAGCCCGGTGCCGGGCAGCTGCGGATCCAGGTCGCCTATGCCGGCATGAACCCGCTCGATGCGATGGTGCGGCGCGAGCGTCTCGCGTGGCTGCCCGTCGTCTATCCGCTGGTGCCGGGCATGGAACACACGGGCGTCGTCGATGCGGTGGGCGAGGGCGTGGATCCGGCGCTCGTCGGGCGTCGCGTGCTGTCGCGGCAGGGCTTCGGCGGCTACGCCGAGTATTCGGTCGCAAGCGCCGCGGCCGTGATTTTCCTGCCCGATGGCATCAGCCTCGAGGTCGGTGCGGCCTATCGCGGCTGCACCTCGACCGCGTGGTACGCCCTGCACGGGGCCGCGAGGGTCCGCGAGGGCGACCGGGTGCTGATCCACTCGGCCGCCGGGGCGGTGGGTGCGATGGCCCTGCAGATCGCGCGCGACGCGGGTGCGCGGGTGTGCGGTCTCGCGGGCGGCCCGGCCAAGCAGGCCTTCGCCGCGGGCATCCTGTCCGATCCGCGCGGCACCGTGCTCGACTACCTGCGCGACGACTGGGTCGAGCAGGCCCGCGCCTTCGCGGGTCCCGACGGCTTCGACGTCATCCTCGACGGGAACGGCGGGCCGAACGCGGCGCGCAATCTCGAGCTGATCGGCGTGCTCGGCCGCCTGGTCTACATCGGTGCGACGGCCGGCGCGCCGGCGCCCGCGGTGCCGACGCCTGTGCTGATCGCCCGGTGCTTCAGCGTCGGCGGAGTCGACCTGCGTTCCGCCGAGACGAAACTCGGTCGTGTCGCTGATGCCGTGATCAACGAAGCTTTCCTCGCGGGTCGGTGGCGTGCGCCGCTGTCGGAGGTCGTGCCGCTGTCCGCGGTGGCCGACCTGCACCGGCGGCTCGAAGCCCGCGAACTGATGGGGCGCGTGGTCATCGAGGTGGGCGGCGCGCAGCCGCGCCGCGCCTAGTCGACCATCGGCACGACCCGGCCGCCCTTCATCACGAACTGCACGGTCTTCAGCACCTTGACGTCGACCAGCGGGTCGCCGGACACGGCGATCAGGTCGGCCGCCATGCCGGGCCGCAGCGCGCCGATCTCCTTGCCGAGCCCGAGCAGCTCCGCGGCGTTCGTGGTCGCCGCGGTGATGGCCGTGGCGGGCGTCATGCCGTGCTGCACCATCAGCTCGAATTCGTCGGCGTTGCGGCCGTGCTTCGACACGCCGGCGTCCGTGCCGAAGGCGATCTTCACGCCCGCCGGCACGGCGCGCTCGAGCGCCCTGCCGGTCACCTCGAGGCGCCAGCGCACCTTTTCGAGCACCGCGGGCGGGTAGGCGTTGGGGTCCTGCGCGAGCCGTTCGCGATAACCGTTGACCGTCGAGAGCGTCGACACGTAATAGGCGCCGCCCTGCCTGAAGAGCCGCAGGGTTTCATCGTTCGGCATCGTGCCGTGCTCGATCGAGTCGGCCCCGGCGGCCAGCGCCACGTTGATGCCGTCCGTGCCGTGCGCGTGCACGGCGACCTTCTTGCCGTGCAGGTGCGCGGTCTCGACCACGGCCCTGGCCTCGTCGGCGAACATCTGCTGGCCGAGGCCTGCGCCGATGCGGCTGTTGACGCCACCGGTGGTGGCGATCTTGATCACGTCGACGCCGCGGCGCACCTGCCGGCGCACCGCCTCGCGGCAGGAGTCGACGCCGTTGCAGAGGTTGTCCTCGGACACCCCCACCTTCAGTTCATCGGAGAGGCTGAGCGTGCCGTCCATGTGTCCGGAAGTGACCGAGATGGAGCGGCCCGCATCGATGATGCGCGGACCCATGACCCAGCCGCTCTCCACCGCGTCGCGCAGCGCGAGCGTGGCGCCCGAGCGGTCGCCGAGATTGCGCACCGTGGTGAAGCCCGCCCGCAGGGTCTTCATGCCGTTCCACTGCGCGCGCAGCGCATCGAGACCCGGCGAGGAGGTGAGGCTCTCGAGCAGGGCGGCCTGGCCACCCGCGTCCGAGTCGAGGTGCACGTGGCTGTCGATCAGGCCCGGCAGCACGAAGCGGTTGCCGAGGTCGATGATCCGGGCGCCGGCAGGCCCGGGCTGGCGGCCCTCGAGCAGGGCGCTGATCTTCCCGCCCTCGATGACGATCGAGGTGGCGCCGCGGGGCGCCTTGCCCGGTTCGGCCAGCACCCGGTCGGCCTGGATCACGACTACCTCGGCGAGGGCGGGGGCGGTGGCGGTGGCGGCGAGGCTCAGTGCCATGGCGGCGATCAGCAGTCGCATGCAGCTTTACTCCGGAGTATCGACGGTGGACCCACGATAACCCGCGCGCCGGTCGACCGCGACCCTGGCGCAGGGGCTTTCGCCGCATCTCAGGGTTGATCGAACGGGGATCGCGTGAGAATATATCGGGCTACGGAGCGCCCGTAGCTCAGTTGGATAGAGTGTCTGGCTACGAACCAGAAGGTCGGGAGTTCGAATCTCTCCGGGCGCGCCACTTCAGTACAAAACCGCGAACAGGTCCTCCGGCCACCGTTCTGCCGGTTATCGCGTCCGCCACGGCGGCGCGCTCCCCGATGATCCTGCTGCGCTGATCCCCGACTTCGATGCGGGAGAGAACCGTGCGCTGCGGGCACGAACCCGCAACGGGTGCTGTCGGCAGCGCTCTTTTCTCGCGGGTCCCCGGCTCTGGGGGTGAGGGATCGGGAGCCCTACTCAAAAACCTGGATTGGTGATGTCCCCCTAACCTGGAAACGGGAATGCGCAATAACGTGGTCTGGAGTCGGGTGGGTCACACTGGCGATAGCAGAATCGCGGAAAAATCCGAATATGCTAAAGTAAGGATTCCTTGTATTTGGAAAACTCCATGCTTGCCAAAATGACCGCCAAGAACCAGCTGACCCTGCCGAAGGCCGTCACCAAGGCAGTAGGTGACGCTCGTTACTACGAGATCCGCGTGGCAGATGGGCAGATCGTCCTGACTCCGGTACGGATACAGCGGGCCGATGCGGTTCGCGCCAAGCTGGCCGAACTGGCGATTTCCGAGAAGGACGTGGAAGACGCCGTCTCCTGGGCGCGCAGCGCGGGCAGCCAGCGCTGATGGCTGAGGCCCGGCGGGTCGTACTCGACACCAACACGGTCCTGTCGGCGTTGTTGTTCGTCAGCGGCCGCCTGGTGCCGTTGCGCGCCGCTTGGCAGTCGGGCGAGCTGAGGCCGCTCCTGTGTGCGCAGACAGTGGAAGAGCTTCTGCGAGTGCTGGCCTACCCCAAGTTCAGTCTCACGCCCGAAGAGCGCGAGGAGTTGCTGGCGGACTACCTGCCCTATGGAGAGGTCGTTACGCCGTGGCAAAACAAACCCGAAGTGCCCGTGTGCCGTGACGAGAAAGATCAGATATTCCTCGACCTCGCGGCAGTCGGTGCGGCGCATTGGCTGGTGACGGGCGACCGGGACTTGCTGGACCTGGGCGGTCAAGTGCGGTTCCAGATCATTGCGCCGGCAACGGCAATTGAATGGCTGACATCCGCGGAACCATCAGCCGCATGAGACCAAAACCGGGCGTCGCCGACGACTCTTGCTTACTTGAACCGGCCTGCGGCAGCGGCCACTTTCTGGTCCAGGTCCTGTGCCTGGATCTGGCAGCAGGGATGCGCTCGCGATGCGCGCTCATGATGGCCAGCCCATCAGCATTGCAGATCGCCAACGGTGATCACGCTGCGTGGTACCGCAAGGGTCCGGTGTATATCCGTCGTTCCAAGCACACGCCGCCAAAGGTAGATGCGGTCCGCGATCTCATGCCCGCTGCCCGAAGACTCTAGAGCCCTGCGCTACTGAATGCGGGGGGACGTCGGACCGCTCCCGCTCAGCCTGAGCCGGAGCGGCCGCTCGGTGCCCGGGCGCCGCCGTCACGGGCCGGTCCGACGAAGTAAACTATGCGGCAGGGGCCCTTTGAGTTTCCCACCCGCTGCGCGCCACTTCGCCCGAGAGGACCTGCATGAAAGCCCTGCTCTCAACTGCCCCCGGCGGCCCCGAAACGTTGACCTTCGCCGACATGCCCGCTCCTGCCGCCGGCGCCGGCGAGGTGGTGATCGATGTGAGGGCCGTCGGGGTGAATTATCCGGACGTGCTGATCATCGAGGACAGATACCAGTTCAAGCCAGGCCGGCCGTTCGCGCCGGGCGGGGAAGTGGCCGGAATTGTCCATTGCATTGGCGAGGGCGTCAGCGGTCTTACGCCGGGCGATCGGGTGATCGGCTCGACCGTCTCTGGCGGCATGGCCGAACAGATGGCCATTCACGCCGGGCGGGTCCGCAAGATCCCCGATGCGATGCCGTTTGACGAGGCGGCAGCGTTCCTGACGACCTATGGCACGAGTCACTATGCGCTGAAGGACCGCGCCGCCCTGAAAGCCGGCGAAAGCCTGCTGGTGCTCGGCGCCGCCGGCGGGGTCGGCGTGGCGGCGGTTGAACTCGGCAAGGCGATGGGCGCCAGGGTGATCGCGGCGGTATCGACGCCGGAAAAAGCGGACTTCATCCGCGGCTGCGGCGCTGACGATGTGGTGATCTATCCCGCCCATCTGAACCAAGACGACAAGGCCGCCACCAAGGCTTTGTCGGAAGCGTTCAAGAGCGCCGGCGGCGGCGGCGTCGATGTCATCTACGACGCGGTCGGCGGGGCCTATGCCGAGCCCGCGCTGCGGGCGATGAACTGGGACGGGCGGTTTCTGGTGATTGGCTTTCCGGCGGGAATTCCGAGGATGCCGCTCAATCTCACACTGCTGAAAAGCTGCCAGATCGTCGGCGTGTTCTGGGGTGCGTTCACCGCGCGCGAGCCCGCCAGAAACGAAGCCAATATCGCCGAACTGTTTGCGCTTTACGCGGCTGGCCGGATCAGGCCGCGGGTATCGGCGCACTTCCCGCTCGCCGACGCGGCCCAGGCGATCCGCCACCTCGCAGATCGCAAGGCGATCGGTAAGGTCGTCGTCACGGTTTAAGCGCCGCGTCGGCCGCCCCGACGGCGGCGAACGCGCTGTCCTGATCGGTGGCTCACACTAACCAGACTTGCCTGCGGGGAGGGTTTGAAATTCCTGTCCGCTCCGCGCGGCCGTCAGACACAC
>CAJACZ010000133.1 GCA_903938365.1 uncultured Pseudomonadota bacterium
CTGCAGTTCCACCGAAGCGGCGCTGCTCGCCAGGGCATAGAGCTGGCGGAGGTTGGCCCTGCCCTCGACCTCGGGGAAGCGTTCCCGCAGGGATGCGCGGACCAGCGCCTGGTAATCGGCCACGACCAGTTCGTCGCGGTTCCGGGTTCCGGCCGGATCGATGAGCTCAGCGTCGTACAGCACGTCGATTTTCAGGTAGGCCTGGCGGAACACCGAGGCGCCCTGAGAGAAGATCGTGCCGAACAGGAAAAAGACGAAGGACACGCCGGCCAGAACCGCAAGGATGCCGTACCAGCGGAACCGGGCCTCCGCCCGGTACCGGCGCCGCAGGCCACGCTCCACCAGCGCCTGGGTCTCGGCCGCCGAACGCAGGCCGCGTGTCGCCGGCACGTCGTTACTCGTATTGCTCACGGTACTTCCTCACCACATAGAGCGCGACGATATTGAGCAGCAGGGTGACGACGAACAGCACCAGACCAAGCGCAAAGGCGGCCAGCGTCTTGGGGCTGTCGAACTCCTGGTCGCCCACCAGCAGGGTCACGATCTGGACGGTCACGGTGGTCACGGCTTCCAGCGGGTTCGCCGTGAGGTTGGCGGCGAGTCCCGCAGCCATCACGACGATCATGGTTTCGCCGATCGCTCTCGAGATGGCAAGCAGCACGCCGCCCACGATGCCCGGCAGGGCTGCGCGGAGCACGACCTGCTTGATGGTCTCGGACCGGGTTGCGCCCAGCGCATAGGCCCCGTCCCGCAGGCTCTGGGGCACCGCAGTGATCATGTCGTCGGCGAGCGAGGAGACGAACGGGATGATCATGATGCCCATCACCAGTCCGGCCGCAAGGGCGCTCTCGCCGGCGACCTCGAGCCCGAGCGCTTCACCCCAGACACGCAGCGTCGGACCGACCGTCACGACCGCGAAGAAGCCGTAGACCACGGTCGGGACCCCGGCGAGCACTTCGAGCAGGGGCTTGACGATGCGGCGCACCGCGATGGGCGAGTACTCGGCGAGATAGATCGCCGAAAAAAGCCCGACGGGCACGGCCACGAGCATGGCGATGAAAGAGATGAGCAGCGTGCCCGCAAACAGCGGCACGGCACCGAAGGCACCCGACGAGCCCACCTGGTCGGCCCGGATCGCGATCTGCGGGCTCCATTGCGTGCCCGCGAGGAATTCGAAAGGCGAGACGATGCTGAAGAACCGCAGAGCCTCGAACAGCACGGACAGCACGATGCCCAGGGTCGTGAGCACCGCGATGCACGAACACAGGAACAGCATGCCCTCGAGCAATCGTTCGACGGAGTTGCGCGCCCTCAGATCCGGCCGGATCCGGGAGCGGACCACCAGCAGGCCCACCAGCGCAACCACGAACACGAGGGCGGCGAGCGAGAGCCGGGCGATGCCGCGGAGCCTGAGGTAATCCGCGGCTGCCGCTGCGGTCGATGGTGCGACCTGATCGGCGGCGATGTTGCCCGCGACCACGTTGCGCAGGTCGTTCAGGAACAGCCCGAACTGCGCAGGCGGCAGCGCCGTGACTTCCGGCGGCAGATGCGAAGCAACGAGGCGGACCAGGATGGCGTCCTGGAAGGCCACCCACAGGCCCGCGACCACCAGCGCAGGCAGCCCGCACCACAAGGCAGTGAGAAGCCCGTAATGTCCCGGAAGGGAATGCAGGTTGCGGGCACCGCGCGCGCCCCCCACCACGGACAGCGCGCGATTCTTGCCGATCCAGAATGCCGCGACGGACATCGCCAGGATGGCGACCAGCAAGAGTGAAGGGGTCATTCTCCGATACCTGGTGTCACGCTGGCGGCCCGGGGAACCGGGCCGCCTGTCGGCGTATTATCCCGCTTAAATGTGTCAGGCTGAAGAAAAATCGGCCTGACATCGGGAGTTCCTGCCCTCGACCCGGAGCCCGGGTCAGAATGACATGTTCAGGTCGAGCTGGAGCCGCTTGTAGTCGCGATCCAGCACCGTCCGGGCCACCGGCACCGTGACTGCCGCAGCGACGTCATTATTGGTCTTGTTCAGCATGTAGGTCAGGTTGAAGCGCCAGTTCCGGGCGAAGGCGTAGCCGAACTTGATCGCGCTCCCCTCGCCGTCCGTGGCCCCTCCGGCAAAGTCGGAATCGACCCATTGGCCGAACAGCGCGTCCTTCTCGACCTTCTGGTACAGGTACCCGAACTCCCAGGTGCCCGGATTGCTGGCCTTGCCGTAGGTGAAACCCGCGGTGTAAGCCGAATCCAGCCCGGACGGGATGTTCAACGCCGGGCTGGCCGAGGCAAAGGCGTAATCCGCCTTGCCGTTCCGGGCGTATTCCGCAAACAGCACGAGGGGCTTGCCGGCGAGACTCGTCTGCACCTCCCCGAAGACGTCGATGACGTCGTAATCGTTGGCCAGACAGGCCGTGATCCCGCGACGGCAGATCGCAGCGCTGGTCGTGGTCGAGTTGCCGAAGGCTTTACCGATGTTCGCATCCAGGAACGGGTTGTATCCCTGCACCGCACCGTGGTCGAAGTAAGCGGCAGCCAGCGTGTAGCGGCCGCCGTCACCGAAACCCCCGCGCCAGCCCACCTGCGCCCCGGCCATATTGGAATCGGCCTGCGTGCCGCGCTCTGCGAGCTGCGTGTAGAACGCGCTCGCGAACAGGCCATCGGCACCCTGCTGCCACGCCGCGGCCACACCCTCGGGATTGATGTCGTTGTCGTAGAAGTACGTGGCCGTGCGTGCCCACGGGTATCTCATCTTGCCGAACGTCAGCTTCCAGGAGGCATTCGGCGCCCACTCGGCATACGCCGTATCCAGGTCGAGCGCCTTGCGGGAACTGACGTTGGTCAGCGTCTGGTTCGATGAGCGGGAGTCCCCGCCCTCGGTGGTCGTGGCCTGGATTTCGACCTTGACCGTGTCATTGACCTTGGCCACGAAACCGAAGCGCGCGCGGATCCGATCGCGGTTGCGCTCGGTCAGCGTGTATTCCTGGTCAATGGTCTCGTTGCGGTAGCGCAGATCCCCCTTCCAGGTGAAGGCCGACACCCACGGCCCGATCCCGGCGCGGGTCTGGGCAAGCGTGTCGGTCGTGCGGTCGATCGCTTCCTGCTGCTCGGTCGTTGCGGCCACCACGGTATCGGTGGCAGCCCGGACCTCGGCCACCTGCGCCTGCTGGGCCGCTTGAGCGCGCTCCAGCTCCGCCAGCCGCAACTGCAGTGCCGCAAGCTGGCTCTTGAGTGCCTCGAGATCCGAAGCGCTGACGGCAGCAGCCGGCGCAGCGGCGGAGGCGGCCAGGATGGCCATGACAACCCACTGGACTGACTTGTGTCTCATGATTGCTCAACCCTCTGGTGAGTAGGCCGCAAGGCCGGCTTCGGGCAACACTCGCCCGGAGGGCTGGGTTTTCAGATCCAGCCCCCGTCGGAGACGTCGACGAATCGAAAAGAAATTCCTTAGAGCTGCAGCGGCTTGAGCGCCTTCACTTCGACGCGCACCTTGGCGAGATCCGCCTTGGGCAAGGCCACGAGGCCGCGCTCGGAGAGATAGCCCTCCTCGCCCAGTGCCTTATCGC
>CAJACZ010000134.1 GCA_903938365.1 uncultured Pseudomonadota bacterium
CCTGCCGTGGCCGCCGCGATGACGGCACAGCCCGGTTCGCGCATGTGCCGGCAATCCATGAAACGGCAGCCGGGCGACAGCCGGTCGACCTCGACAAAACCGAGGCTGCCCGGCTCGAGGCCGTGGATCGCTGGCGCGAAGTCGCGGACCCCGGGAGAGTCAATCAGTTTGCCGCCGCCCTGCAGGTCGTACAGCCTGGAACTGGTGGTGGTGTGCCGGCCCTCGAGCTCGCGATCCAGCTCGCCCGTGAGGACCGTGGCCTCGGGCACCAGCTGGCCCACCAGCGAAGATTTGCCCACTCCGGACTGGCCGACGAGGGCGCTCGTGTGACCCGCGAGCGCCGTGGCGAGTGCGGCCACGTCGCCGTCCCCGCGCGCCGTGCATTCGACGATCGGATAGCCGGCTGCCTGCAGGGGCTGCAGCGACGCGAGCAGTTCCGCGCGCCCGGGAAGGTCCGCCTTGTTGAGCACCAGCAGTGCGTGGATCGAGTTCGATGCGGCGGCGCACAGATAACGGTCGACCATGAACAGGTCCGGGGCCGGCGCTGGCGCGACCACGACGGCCAGCAGCGAGATATTCGCCACGATGGCTTCGGGGTCGCCCCTTGCCGAGGAGCGCAGGAGGGCGCTTCGGCGGGGCAGCACTTCGATCGCATGGACCTCGCCGTGCGATTCGTCCGTACGGCAGCGCAACCGGTCGCCGCACACGATGGCCAGGCGGCGGCCGAAGGGGCGCGCCGCATGTTCGCGGCCCGCATCGTCGCGGACGATGAGGTGGCGGCCGAATGCGGCAATGACCTGTGCTTCGAACTCCAATGGGCTGCCTTCGTGAGGAATCATCGACTCTAGCCTCTGCTAGACTGCCACTCAACCTCAAACTCGGGATTCCCAGCCGATGCAGAGTCTCGATCGCCTCATCTGGATCGACCTGGAGATGACGGGCCTGAAGCCCGACAGCGACGAGATCATCGAGATCGCGACGCTCGTGACCGATGCCGATCTGCGCACCATCGCCGAGGGTCCGGTGCTCGCCATCCATCACGCCGAGGCGACACTGTCCCGCATGGACGACTGGAACCAGCGGCAGCACGGGTCCTCCGGTCTGCTCGCCCGGGTGCGGGCAAGCAGCGTGACGATCGCTGCGGCCGAGCAGGCCACTCTCGACTTCCTGGCCCGGCATGTCGAAGCCGGCGTTTCGCCGATGTGCGGCAACTCCATCTGCCAGGATCGGCGTTTCCTTGCGCGCCAGATGCCGCGGCTCGAGGCCTTCTTCCACTATCGCAACCTGGATGTCAGCACGCTGAAGGAGCTCGCCCGTCGCTGGGCGCCCGCGGTGCTGGGCAGTTTTACCAAGACCGGCACCCATCTCGCGCTGGATGACATCCGGGAATCCGTCCGCGAACTGCAGCATTACCGACGGCATCTCGTGGCGCCCGCCTACCGCGGTGACGACTCCGAATGAACGTCCATGAGGTAGCCGGGATCCGTTTGCCCGGCTTCCCGGAGGTGGTGGCCGCTGCGGGGCGGCTGGCACCGCATCTGGCGCGGACGCCCGTCGTGTCCTCGGCGCGTTTCGATGCTCGCGTGGGTCGCCGCGTGTTCCTCAAGTGCGAGAACCTTCAGCATGGCGGCGCCTTCAAGTTCCGGGGCGCCATGAATGCGGTGCTGCAGCTGCCGCCGGATGTCGCCACCGTGGCGACCCATTCGTCGGGCAACCACGGTGCGGCGCTCGCCCTGGCGGCGCGTCTGCGCGGGCTGCGCTGCGTCGTGGTTGCCCCGTCCGATGCGTCTGCCGTGAAGCTGTCCGCCATCCGCGAGGCGGGGGGCGAGGTCATCTCCTGCAGCCCGGGGCTCGCTGCGCGCGAGGCGGCGCTCGCCGCCCTGCTGGCTCGCAGCCCGGCTCACGTGGTTCATCCTTTCGACGACGCACGCGTGATTGCGGGGCAGGGCACCGCGGCCCTCGAACTGCTGGCCGAAGCGCCGACGCTCGATGTGCTGACGGTGCCGGTCGGGGGCGGTGGACTGCTGGGCGGGACCGCCCTGGCGGCGGTAGGTGCTGCGCCGGCATGTCGGGTGGTCGCGGTCGAGCCTGCGCTCGCGGATGACGCCTGGCGTTCGTTCCGCAGCGGGACCCGGGAGTCTGTGGAAGGCTCGCCGGCCACCATTGCCGACGGCCTGCGTGGCTCGATCGGGGTGCTCAACTTCGCGCTGCTGCGCCGGCATGTGCACGAGGTGATCACGGTCACCGAACCCGAGATCGTCCATGCGATGCGGGTAGTGCTCGAGGATTTCCGGCTGCTGGTGGAACCGTCCTCCGCGGTGCCGCTGGCGGCGCTGCTCGGCGGACGGATCGGAGCACCGGGCCAGGCGATCGGAGTAATCGTCTCGGGCGGCAATGTCGATCTCGGCGCCTGCCCCTTCCTTGCGGGACAGCGCGCCGGCTGAGCACGTTGTCTAGGACTGTGCGGCCAGCGCCTTCTGCGTGTTGGCGATCATCAGCCAGGTTTCCACGACGGTGTCGGGGTTCAGGGAAATGCTCTCGATTCCCTGCTCGACCAGCCATTGCGCGAGGTCCGGATGATCGGAAGGACCCTGGCCGCAGATACCGACGTACTTGCCCGCCTTGCGACAGGCCGAGATCGCCATCGAAATCATGGCCTTGACGGCGAGGTCGCGCTCGTCGAACAGGCGCGCGACGATGGCTGAGTCGCGATCGACGCCCAGCGTGAGTTGCGTCATGTCGTTCGAGCCGATCGACATGCCGTCGAAGAACTCGAGGAACTCCTCGGCGAGCACCGCATTCGACGGCAGTTCGCACATCATGATGACCTTGAGGCCGTTGCTGCCGCGCGCCAGACCGTTCTCGGCCAGCAGTTCGGTGACCTTCCTGGCTTCACCGAGCGTGCGCACGAAAGGCACCATCACCCACACGTTGGTCAGGCCCATTTCGTCACGCACGCGACGCAGGGCCTGGCACTCGAGCTCGAAGCAGGGGCGGAAGGCCTCGTCCACGTAGCGCGCCGCGCCGCGGAACCCGATCATCGGATTTTCTTCGGAGGGCTCGTACTGGCGCCCTCCGATGAGGTTCGCGTATTCGTTGGATTTGAAATCCGAGAGCCGCACGATCACCGGTTCGGGCGCGAAGGCCGCGGCGATCTGCGAGATGCCCTCGGCGAGCTTGTCGACGTAGAAGCTCACCGGGTCGGTGTAGCCGGCCATCTGGCCGCGGATGGTGTCCTTGAGTTCGGCGCTCTGCCGGTCGAACTCGAGCAGCGCACGGGGGTGCACACCGATCATGCGGTTGATGATGAACTCGAGGCGGGCGAGACCGATGCCCTTGTTCGGAATTCCCGCGAAATCGAAGGCGCGGTCGGGATTGCCGACGTTCATCATGATCTTCACCGGGATCGGCGGCAGCGAGTCCAGTTCGATCTGCTTGCGGTCGAACTGCAGCGCGCCTTCATAGACGAAGCCGGTGTCGCCTTCGGCGCAGGACACGGTGACATCTTCGCCTTCCTTGATGGCGCGGGTCGCGTTGCCGCAGCCGACCACCGCGGGGATGCCGAGCTCGCGCGCGATGATCGCCGCGTGGCAGGTGCGGCCGCCCCGGTTGGTGACGATCGCCGATGCGCGTTTCATGACCGGTTCCCAGTCCGGGTCCGTCATGTCCGCCACCAGCACGTCGCCCGCCTGGACGCGAGCCATCTGCGAGACGTCGGAAATGACGCGCGCCGGCCCGGCACCAATGCGCTGGCCGATGCTGCGCCCTTCGGCGAGCACCCGGGACTTGCTGCGCAGGGTGAAGCGCTGGATCGTCCGGCCGCTCCGGCTCTGCACGGTTTCGGGACGCGCCTGCAGGATGAAAAGCTCGCCCGAGCCGCCGTCCTTGCCCCATTCGATGTCCATCGGCTGGCCATAGTGCTGCTCGATGGTCAGCGCCTGGCGGGAAAGCTCGATGAGGTCCTCATCACTGATGCAGAAACGCGCGCGGTCGGCCGGCGGTACGTCGATGGTCTGGACGCGTTCGGCTGAGCCTTCCGGCGCGTAAACCATCTTGATGGCCTTGCCGCCGAGGTTGCGTCGCAGCACGGCGCGGCGGCCTGCACGCAGC
>CAJACZ010000135.1 GCA_903938365.1 uncultured Pseudomonadota bacterium
CCGCGGCTGGCCGCGGAACTGGCCGCGCGGGTCCTGGACGACACTTCACCGGCCAAGAGCTGGAAGCTAGAGTTCGCCGCGGGCTGCGCGGACATGCGGCGCTGTCCGCTGCGCTGGCGCGGCACCGTCGATGGCGTCGAGCGCGTGCTGGACCGGGAACCCGAGGCTTCGCTGGCGCGGCGCGCCATGGTGCGGTTCATGCGGCTGCTGCCACCCGCCGACACCTTCCTGTGAATCAGAGACCGAGCACGAACTTCGTCCCGGCCACCACCAGCACGAAGCCCAGCGCCTTGCGCACCTGTGGATTGTTGAAGTGCCGGATCCCCAGCGTGGTGCCCACCAGCGCGCCCGCGAAAGCACAGACGGCGAAGATGGGCAGTTCGGGCGGCACGTTGCGGATCGCCGTGAAGTTGCCGAGCAGGCCCGCAGTGGAGTTCATGAGGATGAACGCCGCCGCGGTTCCCGAAGCCTTCTTGGTGGACGTCCAGCCGAAGAACAGCACCAGTGGCGAGAGAAAGATCCCGCCGCCCGTCCCCGTGAGCCCGGACAGCATGCCGATCGACGCGCCCGCCAGCAGCGCGCCCGGAACCGGGAAGCCGCTGGCCTCGAGCTCCGGGCGGTCGCGCGGCGGGAAGATGAAACGCACCGCCGCGACCAGCAGGATGGCCCCGACCAGTCGCTTGAATGACTCGTCGCTGAGCTGGACGTAGCCCCCGAGAAAAGCGAGCGGAATCGCCGGCACCGCGAGCGTCAGCAGCAGTCGCCGGTCGATCAGCCCGCTGCGGGCGAAACGCCAGGTCACCAGCGAGGCGATCAGGATGTTGAGCACCAGCGCCGTCGGCTTGATCGTGGCCGCGGAGAACCCGAAGGCGCCCAGGATGGCGATATAGGCGGACGCACCCGCGTGACCCACAGAGGTGTAGAGCGCCGCCCCGAGGAGCAGGCAGGCGCCGATCAGCGCGAGTTCGGTCGGTGACATCGAGGGGGCTCCGGGCCGGCAGCTGCGGGTTCCAGCGCCGGATCATAGGCTCCCGCGGCGCCCGGGGCTCTACTTCGCGGCCTGCCGGTCGCCGGCGGGCATCACCGACAGCACGATGTGCGAGGGACGTTCCGGCCCGGTGTGCACGCAGTTCACCGCGATGACCGGCGTGGAGGGTTCGCCTGCCGGAGCGCCGCTGTTGGGGTTGACGTCGAAGCGCGGGAAGTTGCTGCTCGAGACGTCCACGCGGATGCGGTGCCCCGCGAGGAAGCGGTTCGCCGTGGGGAAGGCGGTGATCTCGATCCGGCAGACTTCGTCCGGCTGCGCAAGCTGCGGTCGCGCGAAGGATTCGCGGAAGCGGAAGCGCAGGATGCCGTCGGTCAGGTTCATCGCATAGCCCGCGGGCCAGGCCGCGCTGGGCGGATGAACGTCGACCAGTTTGACGGTGAAGTCGGTATCCAGCGCGGCGGTGGACACCCACAGATGCGCCACGACGGGCCCGACGATCTCGACATCCTGCGGCAGCGGCTCGGTGGCGAAGCTGATCACGTCGTCGCGGGCCGACAGTTCACGACCCGGATGCCGCGCGCCGAAGACGTGTCCGCTCTCGCGCTGGTCGAAGGCACCGGCCTCCATGACCGGGGCACCCGAAGCGATCGCGCCCCCGATGCTCGGCACCGGATCGGCGGGATCGAAACGCCAGGCGTGCTCGGCGCGCCGGGCGGGCACCTCGCACGACAGACCGCGATCGGGCTGCAGGTACCAGTGGGTCGCCACCGACTCCGGGGGTGGCCAGTCGCGGGCGTGGAGCCAGCGGCCGCCGTGCTCCAGCCGGCCCTCGGCGCTGCGACCGCCGGGACCACCGCCCATCACGAACACCGTGACCGGCGACGCCAGCCAGTCGGGTGCGTCGCGACCCAGGAGGTGACGGTCGAACCAGTCGCGCCGCAGCGTGACGTAGTCCGGCGCGATATTGCCATCGAGCGTGGCCGCGGCGCCGAAGTCCACGTCGCCGGCATGCGTCACGGAGCGCTGGCCGTGGGACCAGGGCCCCATCAACAGCCGCACCGGCCCCTGCTTCAGTCGCGAGAGCGCCGCGAAGTTCTCGGTGGCCGACAGCGCGTACGGGTCGTACCAGCTCGACATGAACACCATCGGCACGTCCGCGAAGCCCGCGTAGTGCGCCCTCGCGCAGAGCTCGGGACGCTCCCAGAACGACCCGAAACATTCGTTGGCCCACTGCTCGACCACATAGGCTTCGTATTCCGGCGCGGCACTCACTGCGGAGTGGCCCCGGGTCCAGGGGTTCACGCGCATCCACGCGCCGATATCGGCGGCCGCGAGCGCCGCCTTGCGCAGCGGATCGGCGGCCGTCGCGGGCGACAGCCGCGCGTGCTTGATCGCCCAGGTGAGCTGTTTGAGCTCATAGGCTCCGCCCTGCCGGATCCCGCTGTGGTAGGCGCTCGAGAAGGCGCCCGAGTCGATGAACATCGCCGCGAGGCCGGGTGGC
>CAJACZ010000136.1 GCA_903938365.1 uncultured Pseudomonadota bacterium
CGGCCTGGTTGAGCTTGTCCGCCTTGGCGAGCAGCACATGGACATGGCGCCGGGACGGGTCCGCCCACTCGATCAGCGCAACATCCTCCTGCTTCAGGCCACGTCGCGAGTCCACGATCAGGCAGAGGCCGCGCAGGCTCTCCCGCTCGCGCAGTCCCTCGAGCGCACTGACCCATTTGCGGCGTTCTTCGTCGCGGACCTTGGCGAAACCGTAGCCCGGCAGATCGACGATCCGTCGGTTCGGCAGCAGCTCGAAGTAGTTCAGCAGGCGGGTCTGGCCGGGCGTCTTGCTGGTGCGCGCCAGCGCCTTGCGCTCGGTGATGGCGTTGATCGCACTGGACTTGCCGGCGTTGGATCGGCCGGCGAAAGCGACCTCGCCGCCCTCGTCGGGCGGGAACTGGGGGCGTGCGGCGACGCTCAGAAGGAACTGGACTAGCGGGAAACGGCTCACAACACGGGCGCTCCGGGATCGGGGCCGCCGAGTTTAGTGTAATATCCGCGCCCTGAGACTGATGCTTGGAGCCTTAGAATAATGTCCATCGCGAAGGGATATGCGTGGCTTCTCGCCGCCGCGCTCGGCCTGTCCGTCCTCACTCCTGCCCGGGCGGAGGGCAACGCCGAAGCCGGCGCGACGAAGGCCGTCGTGTGCACGGCCTGCCACGGCACCAACGGCAACAGCGTCAACCCCGAATGGCCGAGCCTCGCGGGCCAGAACGCCGTCTATATCAGCGAGCAGCTCAAGCTGTTCCGTGCCGGCCATCGCAACAACGCCATCATGTACCCGCTGTCGGTGACGCTCACCGACGAGGACATCGCGGACGTCGCGGCTTATTTTGCGGCGCAGACCCCGACGGGCCTCGAAGCCGACCCGGCCACCTACAAGGCCGGCGCCGCGCTCTACGTCGCCGGCGACCGCGCCCGCAAGATCCCCTCCTGCACCGCCTGCCACGGGCCGGTCGGCCGCGGCAACCCGGGCTCGGGCTACCCCGCCCTGCGCGCCCAGCACGCGACCTACACCATCAAGCAGCTCACCGACTACGCCGCCGAAGCGCGCTACCTCGATGCCGCCGGCGTGCAGCAGAAGTCGAAGCACGGCCACATGATGAAGACGATCTCCAAGCGCCTCACCGCCGAGGACATGCAGAACCTGGCGTCTTACATCCAGGGCCTGCGCTGATCCCTGCGCGCCCACCGGCCCCGCACGAGGCATCCCGATGACCCGCTCACGACCCCTGCTCGCCAGCTGCATCATGGTTCTGGTCACGGCCCTCACGGCCTGCTCCAGCAGCGAAGCGCCGCTCGCCGAGGCCACACCGGCCAGCGCCGCAGCCCCGGCCACCGCCGCACCTGCCGCCGAAGCCTCGGGCGCCGCCGGGCGGCCCCGCGCGATCCAGGAGTCCTCCGCCCCTGAAGCGAAGAGCGAAGCCACGCTCGAACGCCTCGCCCAGCTGCCCGCGCAGGACCAGCTGCCGGGCGGCAAATGGCAGGTCGGCAAGCACTACCAGCCGCTCGTCCCGGCGCAGCCCACCAGCGTCGGTGCGGGCAAGGTCGAAGTGGTCGAGGTCTTCTGGTACGGCTGCAACCACTGCTACGCCCTCGACCCTTTCCTCGAGAGCTGGAAGCAGAACAAGCCCGCCAACGTCGAGTTCGTCCGGGTCCCCGTGACCTGGGGCCCGGTGCATGTGTCGCATGCGCGCTTCTTCTACACGCTGCAGTCGCTCAAGCGCGAAGACCTGCACGCCAAGGCCTTCGACACGATCCATCGCGGCGGCAACATGCTGGTCGCGAACGACGAAGACTCCAGTTTCAAGGTCCAGCTCGCCTGGGCGAAGAGCAACGGCATCAACGAAAAGGCCTTCACCGAGGCCTATCGCGGCATGTTCGTCAGCACCAAGCTGCGGCAGGCCGAGGAACTCACCCGTCGCTACCGCGTGGAAGGCGTGCCGCTGATGGTCATCAACGGCAAGTACACGGCGGACGTCGGCTCTGCCGGCGGGCACACTCAGCTGCTCGCCCTGCTGAATGACCTCTCCGCCGCCGAAAAGCGCCGCTAGCCGGCGCTGCGCGGCGCAGCTCCGCGCATGATCAGCACCTACGCAGTCGACGGCCAGGGCCTGCACCGCACCGAGATCGGCTGCGACGAGCCGCTGCGTGACGGCGCGATCTGGATCGACCTGCTGCACCCCAGCCCCGAGGAAGAAGGCAGGGTCGAGGGCTTCCTCGGCATCGAAGTCCCGACGCGCGAGGAAATGCGCGAGATCGAGACCTCGAACCGGCTCTACGAGGAAGACGGCACGCTGTACATGACGGCTACCGTGGTCACCAAGCTCGACACGGACCATCCCGAAAACAGCCAGATCACCTTCATCCTCTCGCACGACCGGCTCATCACGAACCGTTACGTCGACCCGCTGCCGTTCCGCCGCTTCATCTCCTACGCCGAGCGCCATCCGGTGCAGTGCGCCAGCGGCGCGGCGGTGCTGGCCGGCCTGCTCGAAGCGCTGGTCAACCGGATCGCGGACGTGCTCGAGCGCGTGGGCGCCGACCTCGACGCGACCTCCGGGCAGATCTTCACCCCGGTCAGTCGCCGCCACGGCCGCACCGCACCGCGCGATTTCCGCAGGATCCTCGAGAGCGTTGGCCGCCAGGGCGACCTGAACTCCCGGGCGCGCGAGACGCTCGCCAGCCTGGGTCGCCTGCTGGTGTTCCTGCAGCAGGCCAGCCACCCGCAGCTCAACGAAGAGATCGGCGCGCGCCTGCGCACCATCGCCACCGACATCGCGCAGATGAGCGACCATGCGACCTTCCTCGGCAACAAGGTCCAGTTCATCCTGGATGCCACCCTGGGGATGATCAACATAGACCAGAACAACATCCTGAAGATCTTCTCGGTGGTGACCGTGTTCCTGCTGCCGCCCTCGGTGATCGGCGCGGTCTTCGGCATGAACTTCGAGGTCATCCCGACCTCGGGCCACCCCTGGGGCTTCTGGATCGCCATCGGCGTGATGGTCTTCTCAGCCGTGGTGCCATTCCTGATCTTCAAGCGCCGAGGCTGGTTATAATCCCCCCCACAGGACGCGCCCGTAGCTCAGCTGGATAGAGTACTGCCCTCCGAAGGCAGGGGTCACAAGTTCGAATCTTGTCGGGCGCGCCAATCCAATCAGTCACTTGCACGACGTCCGGTCCTCGAAACCGGTGCCGTGCGGGCCTGCGTACGGACTGACTGAACCCGCGGGCCGGTTCAGAAGATCGAGCGCCAGCCGTGCAGGCTCAGTCGTTGGCTGCCGCCTGGGGCCCCGGAAAAAACCGGCGTGAGCCACGATTCACGCCGCGAAAGGCGAAATCTCGCGCACGATCTTCTTCCCGACCGCAAGTTCCGTGACGCGCAGATCGTACGCAGCCTGGAGATTCAGCCACGACCTCGCGTCGCCACCGAAATAGCGAGCGAGCCGCATCGCCGTATCGGCCGAGACGCCGCGCCGACCGCGCACGACGTCATTGATCCGCGGTGTCGAGACATTGAGCGCCTTCGCCAAGGCATTGGCACTCAGTCCCAGTGGGACCATGAAGTCTTCGCGAATCACCTCTCCAGGATGGATGGGCCGCATACCATTCTTCGGCATCTTACTCACATCAGTGGTAATCGACGATTTCCACATCTGCCGGACCGTCGTCGGTCCAGCGGAAACAAACCCTGAACTGGTCATTGATACGGATGCTGTATTGGCCTTTTCGATCCCCTCGCAGAGCCTCCAGGCGGTTCCCGGGTGGGGACCTCAGAAAGTCGAGGGTGTGCGCGGCATCCAGCAACGCGAGCTTACGTGCCGCGATATGCACAAGCGCAGCTTTTCGGCCGGACTGAGGGTGACGAAGCCATCTTATTGTATGTACAATTTACGGTGTGCGTATCACGTTCGATCCCGTTAAAAACGAATGGAATACCCGCGTTCGCGGTCTGCCATTCGACGCGGCTGCGGATTTCGATTTCGAACACGCTCTGTATGCCGTCGATGACCGACGAGAGTACGGTGAAACGCGCTACGTTGCCCTGGGAATGCTCGGCGACAGACTTCATGTCCTGTGCTTTATGGAAACTGAAGGCGGCATTCGCATCATCAGCTTTCGCAAAGCCAATGCTCGCGAGGTAAGCCGATATGCCAAAACGCAAATCACTGATTGATTCAAAGGGAGAGGTTCGGGAAATCTCCTCCGCCGATTTGAAGAGATTCCGAACTGCGCGAGAGGCGCTGCCGGCGTCGGTTCGGCCCAAGGTCGGCGTACGAGGACCGCAGAAGGCGCCAACCAAGGAGCGCATCACGATTCGCTTGTCACCCGAAGTTCTTGCTCGTTTCCGTGCAACTGGCGAAGGCTGGCAGTCTCGTATGGATGCCGCTCTGCAGGATTGGTTGCGCA
>CAJACZ010000137.1 GCA_903938365.1 uncultured Pseudomonadota bacterium
GGCTGAGGCGTCCGGGATCGTGTAAGGTCAAGATTTCGCATGGATGCGCCACCGCCTCTCGAGGTCATCCGCATTAATGATATAATGAAGAATTTCGTACTCTGGGCCGTCATTGCTGTCGCGGTTCTGGTGCTGTTCAGCCAGTTCATGCCGCGCGTAGGACAGGCCCCCGAGGTCACCTACTCGACGTTCCTTGAGGACGTGCGTGGCGGGCGCATCGAAGCCGTCGTGCTGCAGGGCGATACCATCCTCGGGACCCGCAAGGATCGCACTTCGTTCCGGGTCTTCAACCCCGAGACGGACTACACCGCTCTGATCGGCACACTCAGCAAGTCTGGCGTCGCGATCGAGGGGCGGCCGCCGAAGCAGCCCAACTTCTTTGCACAGCTCGTGCTGCAGCTGGCGCCGGCAGTACTCCTGATCCTGGTGTTCGTCTGGATGCTCCGTCAGATGCAGGGCTCGGCGGGCGGTCGGGGAGCCATGTCCTTCGGCAAGAGCCGCGCCCGGCTCCTGGGCGAAGACCAGGTCAACGTCACTTTCGCCGACGTCGCGGGCGTTGACGAGGCGAAGCAGGAAGTCGGCGAGATCGTCGACTTCCTCAAGGACCCCGGCAAGTTCCAGAAGCTCGGTGGCAAGATTCCCAAGGGCGTCCTGATGGTCGGCAGCCCGGGCACCGGCAAGACCCTGCTGGCCCGCGCCATTGCCGGAGAGGCCAAGGTGCCGTTCTTCACGATTTCGGGTTCCGATTTCGTCGAGATGTTCGTCGGCGTCGGCGCCTCGCGCGTGCGCGACATGTTCGAGCAGGCCAAGAAGCACGCGCCCTGCATCATCTTCATCGACGAGATCGACGCGGTCGGCCGGCATCGTGGCGCCGGGCTCGGTGGCGGTCACGACGAACGCGAACAGACCCTCAACCAGCTGCTGGTCGAGATGGACGGCTTCGAGGGCAACGAGGGCATCATCGTCATCGCGGCAACCAACCGGCCCGACGTCCTCGACCCCGCCTTGCTGCGCCCTGGTCGCTTTGACCGCCAGGTCGTCGTGCCGTTGCCCGACGTGCGCGGCCGCGAACAGATCCTGCGCGTCCACATGCGCAAGGTGCCGCTCGGCGACGACGTCAAGCCCGCGCTGATCGCCCGTGGCACACCGGGATTCTCCGGCGCCGACCTGTCCAACCTCGTCAACGAAGCCGCACTGTTCGCGGCCCGGGCCAACAAGCGTGTCGTCTCCATGGAGGAGTTCGAGCGCGCCAAGGACAAGATCATGATGGGAGCCGAGCGGCGCTCCATGGTCATGACCGACGAAGAGAAGCGGATGACGGCCTATCACGAGGCGGGCCATGCGATCGTGGGCGTCACCGTCCCGGAGCACGATCCCGTTTACAAGGTCACCATCATCCCCCGTGGCCGGGCGCTGGGCGTCACGCAGTTCCTGCCCGAGCAGGATCGCTACTCCATGAGCAAGCGCAGGATCGAAAGCGCCATCTCCACGCTGTTCGGCGGCCGCATCGCCGAGGAACTGGTGTTCGGCGCGGACGCCGTGACGACGGGTGCCTCGAACGACATCGAACGGGCCACCGACCTCGCGCGCAACATGGTTACCAAGTGGGGACTGTCCGACCGACTCGGCCCGCTCACCTATTCGGAAGAGTCCGGAGAGGTCTTCCTCGGCCGTTCGGTCACCCAGACCAAACAGGTGTCGGACGAGACGGCGCACGCCATCGACCAGGAAGTCCGTCGGGTCATCGAAAGCAACTACCAGAACGCGCGCGCGATCCTCGAGACCAATATCGACAAGCTGCACGCCATGGCCGACGCTCTCGTCAAATTCGAGACCATCGACGATGCCCAGATCAAGGACATAATGGAAGGTCGCCCTCCGCGTACTCCCGCCGATTGGGACGAGTCGCTGTCCAACAAGTCCGCCGGGGGACCGCCGCGTCCCTCAGCGGAGCCGGGCAGTGGCCTGGGCAGTCCGGCGGGCGAGGGAAGCGCAGGCTGAGCGCTGCCGGGCCCGCGGGCGCCGTGTTCCTGCAGTGCGGGGACCGGCGGCTCGATCTTTCCCGTCCGGTCGTAATGGGGGTACTCAACGTCACCCCAGACTCGTTCTCCGATGGCGGACGATTCCTGGCGCTGGACTCCGCGATCCGTCAAGCCGAGACGATGGTCGAGCAGGGCGCCCTCATCATCGATGTCGGAGGCGAGTCCACCCGCCCCGGGGCCTCCACCGTCGCGCCGGAAGAGGAACTCCGCAGGGTCATCCCGGTCATCGAGCGGCTCGCCAGGCTGCCCGTGGTGGTCTCGATCGACTCCAGCAAGGCGATCGTCATCCAGGCCGCGGTGGAAGCCGGGGCGGGCCTCGTCAACGACGTGCAGGCGCTTCGGGCGCCGGGGGCTCTCGCGGCCGCCGCGGCCGGGCGTGCTGCCGTGTGCCTGATGCACATGCAGGGCGACCCCGGGACGATGCAGCAGGCTCCGGCATACCTTGATGTTGCGGTCGAGGTCGCTGATTTCCTCCGGGCACGGGTGCAGGCTTGCCTGGGGGCGGGTATCGGCGCCGGCCGGATCGCGATCGACCCCGGTTTTGGCTTCGGCAAGACGCTGGAACACAACCTTGAACTGCTCCGCAGTCTCCCCTTGTTCGCTGGGCTCGGAGTGCCGGTCCTGGTCGGGTTGTCGCGCAAGTCGATGATCGGCGCCCTGACAGGACGTAAGGTGGACGGGCGCCTCGCAGGCAGCCTGGCGGCTGCCGTGCTCGCGGCGGACCGAGGGGCGCATATCATCCGGACCCACGATGTGGGCGAAACATTGGACGCACTCCGCGTATGGGCGGCAGTGTCAGGAGGTTGAGCAATGGCAAGGCGGTATTTCGGCACGGACGGCGTTCGCGGACGCGTGGGCGAGGCACCCCTCACTGTGGATTTTGCGCTCCGGCTGGCCAGCGCCGCGGCACGCGTGCTGGCTCCCGAGGGCGGCTCGGTGCTCATCGGCAAGGACACCCGGGTTTCCGGCTACATGTTCGAATCCGCGCTCGAGGCAGGATTCGTCGCGGCAGGCGTAGACGTGATGCTGATCGGCCCGTTGCCCACGCCGGGAATCGCTTACATGACGCGGCGTTTCGGCTGCCGCCTGGGCGTCGTGATCAGCGCTTCCCACAACCTTTTCGAAGACAACGGCATCAAGTTCTTCGACGCCGAAGGGACCAAGCTGTCGGACGAGGACGAGGAGCGCATCGAGGCCGAACTGGAACTGCTGCCGGTCACCCGCGATTCGCGCAGCCTGGGGCGGGCGTCGCGCGTTGACCGCGCGAGGACGCAGTACCAGGCGTTCTGCGCCTCCACGCTGGCGACGGGCGTGGATCTCTCCGGCATGAAGATCGTGATCGATTGCGCCAATGGCGCCGGCTACAAGGTGGCGCCACGGACCCTCGCCGACCTCGGTGCCGATATCGTGCCCATCGGCTGTTCGCCGAACGGCAGGAACATCAACGAAGGCTGCGGCTCCACCGTGCCGGGGCTGCTGCAGCTCACCGTGCCGGGGGTGCGCGCGCAGGTGGGCATCGCGCTGGATGGTGACGGCGACCGGCTGGTCATGGTCGACCACCTCGGGCGCATTGTCGACGGCGACCAGATCCTCTACATCATCGCTTCGGCCAAGCATGACGATGGCAGCCTTCGTGGGCCGGTGGTCGGTACGGTCATGTCCAACCTGGGCCTCGAGCTCGCGTTGCGGCAGCGCGGCATCGACTTCCGGCGCGCGCAGGTCGGCGATCGCTATGTCATGGGCATGCTCCGCGAGACCGGTGGAACGCTGGGCGGCGAGACCTCGGGACACATCCTGACGCTGGACCAGACCACGACCGGTGACGCCCTGGTGGCGGCCCTGCAGGTGCTCTCGGTGATGCGGCGTACGGGCCGTTCCCTGGCCGAACTGGCGGCCGGGATGACCCGCCTGCCACAGGTCATGATCAATGTCCGGACCAGCCGGCGTTTCGATCCGCTGGCGGTGCCCACGGTGCAGGATGCCATCCGCTGGGCGGAATCCCGGCTGGGCCAGCGGGGCAGGGTGGTGTTGCGGGCGTCCGGCACAGAGCCTGTGATCCGCGTCATGATCGAGGCCGAGGAAGAGCCCATGGCCCGTGCCGTCGCCGAGGAACTCGCGACGGTCGTGAGAGCCGCCGCAGACTGATCGCGGGAACATTGCACGGCGCGCGGTGGGTGGCTATGATCGCGCGCGTTTTGCCCGGGGGGCCCCATGCGCAGGCCGATCGTCGCTGGAAACTGGAAGATGCATGGCACGCGCGCCGAAAACGCCGTGCTGCTCGATGCCCTGCTGGGGTCGGCGGTCATCGATTCCATCGCCGAATGCATCGTGTGCCCCCCATTCGTGTACCTGCAGGACGCCGTCCGGGCGGTCAGGGGTTCCCCGATCAAGGTCGGCGCGCAGGACGTCTGTGCCGAGCCGCAGGGGGCTTTCACGGGCGAAGTGTCGGCCCACATGATCCGTGACATCGGGTGTACCCACACGATCGTCGGGCACTCGGAGCGCAGGACCATCTACGGCGAGTCCGACACCCTCGTCGCGCGCAAGTTCGCGTCGGCGCTGGGCAAGGGGCTGATCCCGATCCTGTGTGTCGGCGAACTTCTGGCCGACCGTGATTCGGGGCGCACCGAAGAGGTCGTCGCCCGACAGCTCGACGCTGTACTCGACCTGTGCGGCGCCGCCGCGCTGGCCGGCGCCGTGCTGGCCTACGAGCCCGTCTGGGCCATCGGCACGGGGCGTAATGCGTCCCCTGAACAGGCGCAGGATGTTCATGCTTTCATTCGTGGCCGAATCGCCCTGCGCGATGCTACAATTTCATGCTCAGTGCGCATCCTCTACGGTGGCAGCGTCAAGGTCGGCAATGCAGGCGGTTTGTTCGCCATGCCGGACGTCGACGGTGGACTTATCGGGGGGGCGTCGCTCAAGCCAGAAGAATTCGCAGCGATAGTCGCTGCGGCTGCTGCCTGACGCACGGAACGCACTTCGGGACACTTTGATGCTTCGTACAGCTTTGACCATCGTCCAGGTTTTTTCCTCGCTCGCGATCGTCGCGCTCGTGCTGCTGCAGCGCGGCCGCGGCGCCGACGCGGGCGCGGGCTTCGGCGCCGGTGCCTCCGGGAGTGTGTTCGGCGCGCGTGGTGCGACCACTGGGCTGTCGCGGTCCACCGCGGTGTTCGCGGCAATTTTCATGATCAACAGCCTGGCCCTGGCCTGGATGGGCACGCGGCCTTCGACGGAAGCCCCGAAGGGCCTTATTGAGCAGCCGGCGGCGACCCTGGAGTCCCCATCGCCCGCAGCGCCTCCTGCGGCTGGCGCCGGGGAGACCCCTGTGCCTGCCTCACCCGCGCAGGGGCCGGCTCGCTGAACGAAATCTGATATTCACGCGGACGTGGTGGAATTGGTAGACACACTAGCTTGAGGGGCTAGCGCCGAAAGGTGTGGGAGTTCGAGTCTCCCCGTCCGCACCAGTATCGAGACCTTTGTGTTTGAATTCGCGTCGGTTGCAATCGGGGGCAGCGTCGGCGTCCGGTCACACCCTTTTTCGAGCTCCAGAAATGCTTGCGAATTATCTCCCGGCATTGATCTTTCTCGCGGTAGCCACCGGGCTCGCCGTCTTGCTGCTGCTCCTGGGCACCGGCCTCGGTCACTACTTCTCCGAGGCCCCGGACGACGCCCAGAAGCTGTCTGCCTATGAGTGCGGCTTCGAGGCCTTCGAAGACACCCGCATGAAGTTCGACGTGCGCTACTACCTTGTAGCCATCCTGTTCATCGTGTTCGACCTCGAGATCGCATTCCTCTTTCCCTGGGCGGTTTCCCTCGGTTCCATTGGAACCTTCGGCCTGGTGGCGATGGGCATCTTCCTGCTGATCCTCATCGTCGGGTTCGTCTACGAGTGGAAGAAAGGGGCGCTCGAGTGGGATTAGCAGAGAGCAGCGATCCCCAGGGGTTCTCGCAGCGTGGCTTTGTCACGACGCAGGTGGACAACCTGGTCAACTGGGCGCGCACGGGATCCCTCTGGCCCATGACGTTCGGCCTCGCGTGCTGCGCGGTTGAAATGATGCATGCGGGCGCGTCCCGTTACGATCTGGACCGCTTCGGCGTGGTGTTCCGCCCGAGTCCGCGTCAGTCGGACGTCATGATCGTCGCCGGCACCCTCGTCAACAAGATGGCGCCTGCGCTGCGCAAGGTTTACGACCAGATGGCAGAACCCCGCTGGGTCATCTCCATGGGTTCCTGCGCCAATGGCGGCGGCTATTACCATTATTCCTACGCAGTGGTCAGGGGCTGCGACCGGATCGTACCGGTCGACGTCTATGTGCCGGGGTGTCCTCCGACGGCGGAGGCGCTGCTCTACGGGATCATCCAGCTTCAGAAGAAGATCGCGCGAACGAGTTCGATCGCGCGCTGAGCGCTGGCGCAAGAGGTGCGAGCATTGTCTCCGAATGTCGAAACAGTGGCGGGTCGCGTTGAGGCGGCCCTGGCCGCGAAACTGGTGCGTGCCGATTCATTGCCGGACGAACTCGCATACGAGGTGCTTCCTGCGGATCTGGTGGCGGTGGCCACCGTCCTTCGTGATCACCCGGATCTGCGCTTCGAAGTCCTGCTCGACGTGGCGGGCGTCGACTACCTCGAGTACGGACGCTCGGAATGGAAGACCCTGAGCGCGACCGGCAGCGGGTTCTCGCGCGGGGTCAACCGTGGTGCGGCCGGCGGAAGCAGCGGCGCACAGCCGGCGCGGCGCTTCGCGGTGGTCTACCAGCTTCTGTCGATCAGCCACAACGCGCGGCTGAGGCTCAAGACCTGGTGCGTCGACGACGAGGACCCGATGATCGACTCGCTCGTGGGTGTCTGGGCGGGCGCCAACTGGTTCGAGCGCGAAGCTTTCGATCTCTTCGGCATCCTGTTCAGCGGGCACCCCGATCTCAGACGCATCCTGACGGACTACGGGTTCATCGGGCATCCGTTCCGGAAGGACTTCCCGCTGTCGGGCAATGTCGAGGTTCGCTACGATCCCGCCAAGGGTCGAGTGGTGTACGAGCCGGTCAGCATCGAGCCCCGCACACTGGTGCCCAAGGTGATCCGCCACGATAACCGCTATTCGCCCGCGCTCCGCGACCGCGGCACACCGTCGAAGGGCTGACCCAGATGGCCGAGATCCGTTCCTATACCCTCAACTTCGGCCCGCAGCATCCGGCGGCGCACGGCGTGCTCCGTCTCGTGCTCGAGATGGACGGCGAAGTCATCCAGAAAGCCGATCCACACATCGGCCTCCTGCACCGCGCGACCGAAAAGCTCGCGGAGTCCAAGCCTTTCAACCAGTCCATCGGCTACATGGACCGGCTCGATTACTGCTCGATGATGTGCAATGAGCACGCCTATGTCATGGCGATCGAGAGACTGCTGGGCATCACGGTCCCGGTTCGTGCCCAGTACATCCGCGTGATGTTCGACGAGATCACCCGCATCCTCAACCACCTCATGTGGCTCGGCGCCCATGGGCTGGACATCGGCGCCATGACGGTCTTCCTGCTTGCGTTCAAGGAGCGTGAAACGCTGATGGACTGCTACGAGGCAGTATCCGGTACGCGCATGCACGCGACCTACTACCGCCCGGGCGGCGTGTACCGCGACCTGCCTTCCGAGATGCCCAAGTACCAGGTGTCGCGGTGGCGTCCGCAGAAGGAAGTCGATCGCCTGAACGAGGCCCGCGCATCGGGGATGCTCGATTTCATCGAGGACTTCACGCGCCGGTTCCCGGGCTGCGTGGACGAATACGAAACCCTGCTCACCGACAACCGGATCTGGAAGCAGAGAACCGTGAACATCGGCGTCGTCACACCCGAGCGCGGCATGCAGCTGGGGTTCAGCGGTCCGATGATCCGTGGCTGCGGCATCGCGTGGGACCTCCGGAAGACACAACCCTACGAGGTCTACGGCGAGCTGGACTTCGACGTGCCGGTGGGCGTGAACGGCGACTGCTACGATCGTTACCTGGTTCGAATCGAGGAACTGCGGCAGTCGAACCGGATCGTCGCCCAGTGCGTTGAGTGGCTGCGCAGGAATCCCGGTCCCGTGATGATCGCGGATGCCAAGGTGCGTCCGCCCCACCGCCAGGACATGAAGGGCGACATGGAATCACTCATCCATCACTTCAAGCTGATGACCGAAGGTTACTGTGTGCCCGAGGGTGAGACCTACGCTGCGGTCGAGGCTCCGAAGGGCGAGTTCGGCATCTATCTGGTGTCGGATGGCGCAAACAAGCCTTATCGGCTGAAGTGCCGCGCGCCCGGGTTCGCGCACCTCAGCGCCCTGGAGGAAATGGTGAGCGGACACATGCTGGCGGACGTGGTCGCGGTGATCGGCACCCAGGACATTGTGTTCGGGGAGGTCGACCGATGAGCGATCCGGAGACTGTTGCCACCAGCGATGGCAAGGCGTTCACCCCCGGGGATGGACCTGCCGTGGCACTGCTTACGGCCCATACCCGCCATGAAATCAACGACTGGATCGCACGCTTTCCGGCGGGGCGGCAGCGCTCGGCCACGCTCTCCGCGCTGCGCTTCGCGCAGGAACAGAACGACGGGTTCCTGACGCCGCAACTCATGGACGCAGTGGCCGAGTATCTGCGGCTGCCGTCGATCCAGGTTTACGAGGTGGCCAGTTTCTACTCGATGTTCGAGACCCACCCCTGCGGTCGCCACCACGTCAGTGTCTGCACGAACATCAGCTGCTGGCTGAACGGCGCCGAGGACATCCTCGCCCACTGCGAGCGCAAGCTGGGCATCAAGGTGGGCGAGAGCACACCCGACAGGCGGATCTTCCTCAAGCAGGAAGAGGAGTGCCTGGCGGCCTGCACCGGTGCCCCGATGATGATGGTGGACCACCAGTTCCACGAGCACCTGACCCCCGAAAGGGTCGACCGCATTCTCGACGATCTCAAGTGAGCGCCTCTGCATGAGCACAGCACTGGAAACCTGGGGCGAGCGGATGAACCTCGTGGTGTTCGAGCCCTTGGCGCTGGAGCGCCCCTGGACGCTCGACACCTATACACAGATCGGCGGCTATTCCTCCTGGCGGGATATTCTCGCGGGCAAGATGACCCGTGAGCAGGTCATCGATGCGGTCAAAGCCAGCGGCCTTCGTGGTCGGGGCGGCGCTGGCTTCCCCACCGGGACGAAGTGGAGCTTCATGCCCCGCAATGCTCCCGGGCAGAAGTACGCGGTCTGCAACTCGGACGAGAGCGAGCCGGGCACCTGCCACGACCGGGACATCCTGCGCTTCAACCCCCACTCACTGGTTGAAGGCATGGCGATCGGCGCGTATGCGATGGGCGCCACGGTCGGCTACAACTACATCCGCGGCGAGTTCCTCGGTGAACCCGTCCCCCGTTTCGAAGCGGCGGTCCGTGAGGCCTACTCGGCCGGCCTGCTGGGGAAAAACATCCTCGGTTCCGGTATCGACTTCGACCTCTACACCTTCGTCGGCGCCGGTGCCTATATCTGTGGCGAGGAGACGGCGCTGCTCGAGTCCCTGGAGGGCAAGCAGGGGAAGCCGCGTTTCAAGCCTCCGTTCCCGGCTGCATTCGGCCTCTACGGCCAGCCGACCACCATCAACAATACGCAGAGCTATGCGTCCGTCCCCACGATCCTGCGGAAGGGTCCGGAATGGTTCGCACAGCTGGGCACCACGAACGCCGGGGGGACCGTGGTGTTCTCCGTGTCGGGCCACGTGGCGAAACCCGGCAACTACGAACTGCCGCTCGGCATTCCCTTCAGGGACCTGCTCGAGATCTCGGGTGGCGTGCGGGGCGGTCGGCGGCTCAAGGCCGTCATCCCGGGCGGCTCCTCGGTCAAGGTGGTGCCCGGTGACATCATGCTCGGCGCGAACATGGACTATGACTCGCTGCGGGCGGTCGGGTCTTCCGTGGGCTCCGCGGCAGTGATCGTCATGGATGAAACCACGTGCATGGTGCGTGCCCTCGAGCGCCTGTCCCGTTTCTACCAGTCCGAGTCCTGCGGCCAGTGCACGCCATGCCGTGAAGGCACCGGCTGGCTCAACCGGGTCCTCAAACGCATCATTGCCGGCCAGGGCCGCATGGAAGATATCCAGCTTCTGGTCGATGTCGCGAACAAGATCGAGGGCCACACGATCTGTGCCCTGGGTGACGCGGCGGCATGGCCGATCCAGAGCTTCGTGAAGCATTTCCGCCACGAATTCGAATACATGGTCCAGCACGGCGGGCGCAGCCTGGTCGACGGACAGAAACAAGCGGCCTGAGCCGCATCGAGCACAGCATGGCAGCCAATCCGCAGGAAGATCTGGTCAACGTCGAAGTCGACGGCGTGCCGGTCAAGGCCCGCAAGGGCGCGATGATCATCCATGTCACAGACGCGCAGCAGGCCTACGTGCCGCGTTTCTGTTACCACGACAAACTGCCCGTCGCGGCGAACTGCCGCATGTGCCTGGTCGAGGTCGAGAGGGCGCCGAAGCCCCTGCCGGCCTGTGCCACGCCGGTGGCGGAAGGCATGAAGATCTTCACCAAGTCGCCCAACGCGATCGCCGCGCAGAAGGCGACGATGGAGTTCCTGCTCATCAACCATCCGCTCGATTGCCCGATCTGCGATCAGGGCGGCGAATGCGAGCTGCAGGACCTTGCGATGGGCTTCGGGCGCGACATTTCGCGCTTTTCCGAGCGCAAGCGCGTCGTCAAGGACAAGAACCTCGGGCCGCTGGTGTCCACCGACATGACCCGCTGCATTCACTGCACGCGTTGCGTGCGCTTCGGGCAGGACATCGCCGGGATCCAGGAGCTCGGTACCACGGGTCGCGGTGAGTCGACCGAGATCGGCACCTACATCGAGCGCAGCGTCGACCACGAGCTTTCGGGGAACATCATCGATCTCTGCCCGGTCGGTGCGCTGAACTCGAAGCCGTTCCGCTATCGCGCGCGGTCCTGGGAAATGACCCAGGTTCCCCTGCTTGCGCCGCACGACGGTGTCGGCAGCAACCTGTACGGCCACATGCTGCGCGGACGACTCATGCGCGTCGTGCCGCGTCCGAACGAGGCCATCAACGAGACCTGGATTTCCGATCGCGATCGGTTCAGCTACGAGGGCATCTACTCCGAGGACCGGCTGACGGTGCCCATGCTTCGCGAGGGCACCGAGTGGCGCGAAGCCAGCTGGGAGGAAGCCCTCGAGGCGGCCGCCAAGGGGCTCAAGGCGGCGGCGCCTTCACTCGGGGTGCTCGTCAGCCCGTCAGCCACCCTCGAGGAACTCTACCTTGCGGCGCGCATCGGGCGAGGGCTCGGCTCCGGCAACGTGGACCATCGTCTGCGGATGCTCGATTTCCGCGATCCTGCTGGCGATCCGGGCGCTCCGTCCCTGGGCCTGTCCCTCGAGCAGATCGAGGCGGTCTCCGGCCTGCTCGTGGTGGGCTCGAACCTGCGGTCGGAGGCGCCGATCCTCGCGCACCGGGTGCGCAAGGCGGTAGTGCGCGCTGGAGCGCGCGTGGGCCTGCTCAACCCGGGCAGCTTCGAGTTCCGGTTCCCGATCGCCGGGGAACTGGTGTCACCGCCCGCACGCATGGTCGAAGACCTGCTTGGCGTGCTGGCTGCTGCAGCCGGGGCTGAGGGCGTTTCGGTATCACGCCCGATTGCGGAACTCGCGCAGAAGGTCACGGTCACCGAGGCGCATCGCGCGCTGGCCATGGCGCTGCGCAATGGCGAGCGCCGAACGATCTGGCTCGGCGCCCTTGCGACGCGTCACCCGGCGTGGGCGGATCTCCGCGCCATCGCCACGGAGCTTGCCTTGGTCGTGCGCGCAACGCTCGGCGTGCTGGCCGAGGGCGGCAACGCCGCGGGAGCCTGGATTGCCGGCGCCGTGCCGCATCGCGCCGCGGCCGGCTCCAGGCCTTCCGTGGCGGGACTCGACGTCCGCGCCATGCTGGAGACACCGCAGAAGGGCTATCTTCTCTTCGGCGCCATCGAGCCCTCATGCGACATGGCACAACCGGCCCTGGCCGCCGGCGCGCTGGGTGCCGCGCAGTGTGTCGTGGCCGTGACGCCTTACGTGACCGACGAGATCCGCAGGTTCGCCCATGTGCTGTTGCCGATGGGCAGCTTCGCCGAAACCTCCGGTACCTACGTCAACCTCGCGGGTGTCTGGCAGAGCCAGGCGGGCGTCGCCCGTCCGGTCGGCCAGTCGCGCCCGGGCTGGAAGATCGCCAGAGTCCTCGGCAATCTCCTGGCGCTGGAGGGTTTCGACTATCAGTCCTCCGAACAGGTGCGTGACGAACTGAAGGCGATCGCGGACGTTGCGCCGGCGCTGAGTCCCGCCCACCATCATGTGCCCGGCGCGTTGGTGTCCGTGCCCGGAGGGGTTCTGGTGGATGTCCCGATGTATCGCGTCGATGCGGTGCTGCGGCGTGCGACTTCACTGCAGGGCACGGCGATCGCGCTACGCCCCGTGGCGAGCTGGTGAGGGGGCACTCATGGCAGCAGGCGTGATGGAACTCTGGAGCGGCCTGCCCGGCTACGTCCGGTCCACTTTCTGGATCCTCGTGGTGATGGTCGCGGTGATCCTCTCGGTCGCCTTCACCACCCTCTGGGAACGCAAGGTCATCGGCTGGATGCAGCTGCGCAAGGGTCCGAACCGGGTCGGCAGCATCTTCGGCCTGGTGCCCGGTATCTTCCAGCCCTTCGCCGACGTCATCAAACTGCTCCTGAAGGAAGTGGTCGTCCCCTCCGCGGCGAACAAGACCCTGTTCAGGATCGCTCCGGCGATCACTCTGGTGCCCGCACTCGCCACGTGGGCCGTGGTCCCTCTGGACCCGGAACTGGTGATCGCGGACATCGACGCCGGCCTCCTGTACGTGCTCTCGCTCACCTCGGTCGGTGTCTATGGCGTGATCCTTGCCGGCTGGGCGTCAAACTCCAAGTATGCATTCCTCGGGGCGATGCGCTCGGCGGCGCAGATCGTCGCCTACGAGATCGCCATGGGCTTTGCGCTGGTGGGCGTCGTCATGGCCTCGGGCACGCTCAACCTGGGCGACATCGTCCGTGCCCAGGGGGGCGGGGTCAGCAACTGGTTCGCGCTCTGGCTCTTTCCCCTGTTCATCGTGTACGTAATCGCCGGGGTGGCCGAGACCAACCGCGCGCCCTTCGATGTCGCCGAGGGCGAGTCGGAGATCGTTGCCGGCTTCCATGTCGAGTATTCCGGGATCTCCTTCGCGCTGTTCTTCCTGGCCGAATACGCGAACATGATCCTGATCTCCGCGCTCACCGCCGTGCTGTTCCTGGGCGGCTGGCTGAGTCCGTTCGAGGGCGTGCTGCCCGAGGGCAGCTGGCTGGCCCAGCCGAGCTTCTTCTGGCTGTTCCTGAAGCTGTTCTTTTTCCTTACGTGCTTCATGTGGTACCGGGCGACCTTTCCCCGCTACCGGTATGACCAGATCATGCGTCTCGGCTGGAAGGTCCTGATCCCCGTGACCCTGGTGTGGATCACCGTTGAGGGCCTGATGGTCTATTTCAAAGTCGGCCCCTGGAAGGGCTGAGAACAGGGCAGGGAAGAACATCATGTCAGTCCGCAGCATCGCAAAGACCTTCCTGCTGTCCGAACTGCTCACGGGCATGTCGCTGACGGCCCGGACGCTGTTCCGCAAGAAGATCACGATCAACTACCCGGAAGAGAAGACGCCCCAGTCGCCGCGCTTCCGCGGCCTGCATGCCCTGCGGCGCTATGCCAACGGCGAAGAGAGATGCATTGCCTGCAAGCTCTGCGAAGCGGTCTGCCCCGCGCTGGCGATCACCATCGAATCCGACGTCGCCGCCGACGGGACCCGCCGCACCACACGGTACGACATCGATCTTTTCAAGTGCATCTACTGCGGTTTCTGCGAGGAAGCCTGCCCGGTGGACGCCATCGTCGAAACCCGGATCCACGAATACCACATGGAAAACCGGGGCGAGAACATCATGAGCAAGGACAAGCTCCTTGCCATCGGGGAGCGTTACGAGGCGATGATCACCGCGGATAAAGCCGCCGACGCCGCCTACCGGTAGCCGCGGGAGTATTGCTGTGCTGGTCCAGGTCCTGTTCTATGCGTTCTCCGCGGTGCTGATCGCCGCGGCCCTTGGCGTGGTCGTCACGCGAAACCCCGTGCACTCCGCGATGTGCCTCGTGCTCGCGTTCTTCACCAGTGCGGCCATCTGGCTGCTGATCGAGGCGGAGTTCCTCGCGATCGTGCTGGTGCTGGTTTACGTGGGCGCGGTAATGGTGCTGTTCCTGTTCGTCGTCATGATGCTGGACATCAACGTCGAGGAAGTGAAGCGCGGGTTCACCCGTTATGCGTGGCTGGGCTGGCTGATCGCCTTTCTCGTCATCGCCCAGATAGTGGGTGTGGTGTGGTTCCGCGGCCTCGGGATCGATGCCACCCAGGGCGCCGTGCCACTGCCGGCGGACTACAGCAACACCCGCGAACTGGGTGCGGTCCTGTACACCCAGTATGTCTACCCCTTCGAACTGGCAGCGGTGCTGCTGTTGCTGGCGATCGTGGCGGCCATTTCGCTGACCATGCGCCGACGGCCCGGCCTCAAGGCCCAGGACGTGGCGCGCCAGGTGGCGGTGCGTCGCGAGGATCGAGTACGGCTGGTCAAAATGGATGCGGTTACCCGTGACGCACCGGCACCGCGTCAAGACGGGGAGGGCAAGGCGCCATGATTACCCTGCAGCAGCTCCTGACGCTCTCCGGCATCCTGTTCGCCCTGTCTTTCGCCGGCATCTTCCTCAACCGGAAGAACGTGATCCTGTTGCTGATGTGCATCGAGCTCATGCTGCTCGCCGTCAATTTCAACTTCGTCGCGTTCTCCCGCTTCCTCGGCGATCTTGACGGACAGGTGTTCGTGTTCTTCGTGCTCACCGTAGCCGCGGCCGAAGCGGCCATCGGGCTGGCGATCCTGGTGGTCCTGTTCCGCGAGCGGCGGACCATCAGCGTCGAAGACCTCGACACGATGAAGGGTTGAGCGACATGAATCCGAACGTCCTGCTCGCCATCCCCCTGCTGCCGCTGGCCGCCGCGATCCTGGCCGGGCTCTTCGGCCGCGCGATCGGCCGCACGGCTGCCCATGTGGTCACCATCCTCGGCGTCGGTGCGTCGTTCCTGCTCTCGGCGAGCGTCGCGGCACAGTTGGTCGGCGGCGAGGTGCAGGTCTACAACGAGACCGTCTATACCTGGCTGATCAGCGACGGCATCCGGATGGAAGTCGGCTTCCTGGTCGACCACCTGAGCGTCCTGATGATGTGCGTGGTGACCTTCGTGTCGCTCTGCGTGCACATCTACACCATCGGCTACATGCACGAAGACCCCGGTTACCAGCGGTTCTTCGCGTACATATCGCTGTTCACGTTCGCGATGCTGATGCTCGTGATGTCCAACAACTTCATGCAGCTGTTCTTCGGCTGGGAAGCCGTGGGCGTCGTCTCCTACCTGCTGATCGGGTTCTGGTACACAAGGCCTACCGCGATATTCGCCAACCTCAAGGCCTTCCTGGTCAACCGCGTCGGCGACTTCGGGTTCGTGCTGGGTATCGCGGGGATCGTGCACTACACGGGTTCGCTCGACTACCAGGCCGCCTTCGCGGCGGCGCCGGGTCTGCAGGGAGTGATGTTCCAGCTGACGGACACCTGGAGTGTTTCGGCGCTCACGCTGATCTGCGTTTGCCTCTTCATCGGCGCCATGGGCAAGTCGGCGCAGGTGCCGCTGCATGTCTGGCTGCCGGATTCAATGGAGGGCCCGACGCCGATCTCGGCGCTGATCCATGCCGCGACCATGGTGACGGCGGGCATCTTCATGGTGGCGCGCATGTCGCCGGTCTTCGAGTATTCGGAGGCGGCGATGTCGTTCGTGCTGGTCATCGGCGCGACCACCGCGCTGTTCATGGGCTTCCTCGGCGTCGTGAACAACGACATCAAGCGCGTGGTGGCGTACTCCACGCTGTCGCAGCTGGGCTACATGACCGTGGCGCTGGGCGTGTCCGCCTACAGTGCGGCGATCTTCCATCTGATGACCCACGCGTTCTTCAAGGCACTGCTGTTCCTCGCGGCAGGGTCGGTCATCATGGGAATGCACCACGAGCAGGACATGCGCAAGATGGGCGGTCTCGCGCGGGTGATGCCGGTGACGGCCATCACCTGCTGGCTGGGTGCGCTCGCGCTGATCGGAACGCCGTTCTTCTCCGGCTTCTACTCCAAGGACATCATCATCGAGGCCGTACACGAGTCGCACCGCTGGGGCGCCACCTATGCCTACTGGTGTGTCATGGCGGGGGTCTTCGTCACGGCGCTGTACACGTTCCGGATGATCTTCATGACCTTCCATGGCGCGCCGCGTTGGGGTCATGGAGCGGCCCACGACGCGCACGACGCGCATGGCGCCCACGGCGGCGGACACGGCGGACACGGTGAAGCGCCGCACGAGAGCCCCTGGGTGGTGACGGTGCCGCTGGTGCTGCTGGCGATTCCATCGGTGCTGATCGGCTTCTACACGGTCCAGCCGGTATTGTTTGGCGACTATTTCGGGAGTGCGATCCAGGTACTCGAGAAGAACGACGTGGTTGCCGAGCTGGGGCAGCATTTCCCGGGCGCTTACGCCTTCGCCCTTGCGGGGGTCATGCATCCGCCATTCTGGCTCGCCCTGGCAGGCGTGCTGACGGCATGGGTGGTGTTCCACTGGAAGCCTGCGATTGCCGGGGCCTTCGCGACGCGGCTCGCTCCACTGCGGCGCGTGCTCGACCAGAAATACTATTTTGACTGGTTCAACGAGAACGTCCTGGCAGCGGGCAGCCGACGGCTGGGGCGATTGTTCTGGAAGGCCGGCGACGAGTTCCTGATCGATGGCGGACTCGTCAACGGCTCGGCGGGGCTCGTAGGCGCCCTGGCGGGCGTGCTGCGCCGCCTCCAGACAGGCTATCTGTACTCCTACGCGTTCTGGATGGTCATCGGCCTGGCGGCTCTGCTTGGCTGGTTCCTGATCCGCCCCTGACGCCACCTGACAACAAGAGCGCAACAGAACATGCAGGGTACCGGTCTTCTCTCGCTCGTCGTGTGGTTGCCGATCGTCGGCGGCCTCGCGGTGCTGGCACTGGGCGACCAGCGCGTCGTGCTGGCCCGCTGGGTGGCGCTTGCCACGTCGCTCGTCGCCCTCGCGCTGTCGATTCCTCTCTACACGGGTTTCGATGCCTCCACTGCGGACTTCCAGTTCGTCGAGCGCGTGCCCTGGATCCCGGCCTTCGATGCTTTCTACCATCTGGGAATCGACGGGATTTCCCTGCCGCTCGTCCTGCTCACGACTTTCATGACCGTCCCCGTGCTGATCGCCGCCTGGACGGTGATCGAGGTTCGACCGGCGCAGTATTTTGCGGCCTTTCTGATCATGGAAGGACTGATGGTCGGGGTTTTCTCGGCGCTCGACTCCCTGCTGTTCTATTTTTTCTGGGAGGCGATGCTGATCCCGATGTTCCTGATCATCGGGATCTGGGGCGGGCCGCGCAGGGTTTACGCAACACTCAAGTTCTTCCTGTACACATTCCTCGGATCGGTGTTCATGCTGGTCGCGCTGGTCTACATGTACCTCAAGGCGGGCAGCTACGAGATCGCTGCGCTCCACGAGCTTCCCCTGACGATGGGCGAGCAGTACTGGATCTTCCTGGCCTTCTTCGCGGCGTTCGCCGTCAAGATCCCGATGTTCCCGGTCCATACCTGGCTGCCCGACGCCCACGTCGAGGCCCCCACGGGAGGCTCGGTCGTTCTGGCGGCAATCATGCTCAAGATGGGCGGGTACGGATTCCTCCGGTTCGCGCTGCCCATCACCCCGGATGCGAGCCGTGCCCTCGACATGATCGTGATCGCGCTGTCGCTGGTCGGCGTGGTCTACATCGGTTTCGTCGCGCTCGCACAGAGCGACATGAAAAAGCTGATCGCCTATTCCTCGATCGCCCATATGGGCTTTGTCACGCTGGGCATGTTCATAGGCTTCGATATCGCCGAGTCGACCGGCAGCTCCAGTGGTGCCGCGCTCGGGATCGACGGCGCCATGGTGCAGATGGTCTCCCACGGCCTGGTGTCGGGGGCGATGTTCCTCTGCGTGGGCGTGCTGTACGACCGCCTGCACAGCCGGGAGATCAGTTCCTATGGCGGCGTCGTCAATACGATGCCCAGGTTCGCGGCTTTCATGGTGCTGTTCGCGATGGCGAACGCGGGTCTGCCGGGTACCTCGGGCTTCGTCGGTGAGTTCCTCGTCATCCTCGCGAGCTTCAAGGCGAATTTCTGGTACGCATTCCTGGCCGCCACGACGCTGATCCTCGGGGCCGCCTACACGCTCTGGCTCGTCAAGCGGGTGATCTTCGGACCCGTGGCCAACGACGGTGTCGCCAAGCTCGAGGACCTAAACGGCCGCGAGTTCCTGGTGCTGGGCGTGCTCGCCGTCGGCGTGCTGCTGCTCGGCCTGTGGCCCGCGCCGCTGCTCGAAATCATGCAGGTCTCGGTCCGGCACCTCGTCGAGCAGATCCTCACCAGCAAGCTGCCGCTCTAAGCAGGCCCGAAACATGAATGCACCCACCCTGACCCTGGCCAGCGTCCTGCCAGCCTTGCCCGAGATCTACCTGGTGGCCGCGATCTGCGTCGTCCTGATGGTGGACGTGTTCGCGGGTGCCTCGGCACGTCGTGTCACCCCGACGTTGACGCTGCTGGTGCTCGCTGCGGGGGCTGGCCTGACCCTGGCCTTCGCGCAGGTAGAGGGTCCGGTCACGTTGTTTTCAGGGATGTATATCGCGGACCCCCTGGGGACTTTCCTCAAGCTCTGCTCGACCCTGTTTGTCGCCGTGGCGCTGCTGTATTCGAGGCATTACCTCGAGAACCGGGGGATCCTGAAAGGCGAGTATTACGTGCTGGCCCTCACGGCGCTGCTCGGGATATTCGTCATGGTGTCGGCGGGCAGCCTGCTGACCATGTACATGGGCATCGAACTGCTGGCCCTGTCCTTGTACGCGATGGTGGCGTTCGACCGGGACTCCGGCGTGGCCGCCGAGTCGGCGATGAAGTACTTCGTGCTGGGTGCCATCGCCTCTGGCGCGTTGCTCTATGGCATGTCGCTGGTCTACGGCCTGACCGGCACGCTGCTGTTCAGCGAATTGGCGGTGGCCCTGCAGGGGACACCGAGCCTCGGCATCATCATGGGCGTCGTGTTCCTGGTCGTGGGTGTCGCTTTCAAGTTCGGTGCCGTGCCCTTCCATATGTGGGTCCCGGACGTGTACCACGGCGCGCCGTCCGCGGTGACGCTGTTCGTGGCGACGGCGCCCAAGATCGCCTCCTTCGCGCTGGCCTACCGGCTGTTCTCGGGAGCACTGGGCAACATCACCGAGACCTGGTCCCAGATGCTCGCCATCGTCGCGGTCCTTTCGCTGGTGCTCGGCAACGTGGTGGCCGTTGCCCAGACCAACCTGAAGCGCATGCTGGCCTACTCGGCAATCGGCAACGTGGGTTTCATCCTCCTCGGGTTCGTTGCAGGTACCGAGCAGGGTTACGAGGCTGCGCTGTACTACACGATCATCTACGTGATCATGACGCTCGGATCTTTCGGCGTGATCCTGCTCGCCAGTCGGGCAGGGTTCGAGGCTGACGAGCTTGCGGACTACAGGGGCCTGCACGCCCGGGATCCTTCCCTGGCACTGATGATGATGGTCCTGATGTTCTCCACGGCGGGCATTCCGCCGTTCGTGGGTTTCTGGGCCAAGCTGCAGATCTTCCAGGCACTCTGGGCCACGGACCATCTGGGGCTGGTGATCGTGGCCGCATCCGTGTCCGTGGTGGGCGTGTTCTATTACCTGCGCGTGGTCAAACTCATGTACTTCGACGCGCCAGGCGATCTGCCCAAGGGAGAAGCCAGGCTCGGTGTGCGCCTCACGCTCGGGATCAACGCGCTGGCTGCGCTGCTGTTGGGGCTTTTCCCGAACTCTTTGCTTGAACTCTGTGCAAAGGTCTTGAGCTGAGCCTCGTTGGGGCGTATATTAGGCGGCTCTTCTGGTGCGGGGTGGAGCAGTCTGGCAGCTCGTCGGGCTCATAACCCGAAGGTCGTAGGTTCAAATCCTACCCCCGCTACCAACTCACTTCGGTGAGTTACGAAAGGCCCCGAAAGGGGCTTTTTCGTTTCTGCGACTGTTCGGGTACCGGGTGCGCAGCCTGCGCCAAAAGTGGTCGTCGGGACTTGGACCGCGATCCGGGGTATGATAGGAAACGCTGAGATCTATCCCGGATCAGTCGAAAGCGAAGCATGGCTTCCCTCCCGACCCTGGCTATCTCGCCATTTTCGCGCTCGATGAGCGCGTTTTCTGCGGACCTGGACCAGACTCGCTTCTTCCGAAATCACCGGAAGAAGGGATCCTCTAGACCACACCCCGTTATCGCATCGACGCCGGCGCAGGGCCGTGCCTGAGGTTATCCGTGAGCGAAGCTGTTCCCCGTACTGAAGTGTCATTCCAAGAATTAGGTCTCGCCGCGCCCGTGGTGGCTGCCCTTGCGGCAGTGGGATACGAGGCGCCATCGCCCATCCAGGCCGCGACGATCCCGATCCTGCTCTCCGGGCAGGACCTCATCGGCCAGGCCCAGACCGGCACCGGAAAAACCGGCGCGTTCGCGCTGCCCTTGTTGTCGAAGATCGACATTTCCCGCGCCGAGCCGCAGGTCATCGTCCTGGTGCCCACCCGCGAACTCGCGATCCAGGTGGCCGAAGCCTTCCGTAAATACGGGAGCGAACTGCGCGGGTTGCATGTGCTGCCGATCTACGGCGGCCAGAGTTATGTCCCCCAGCTCAACGCCCTGCGCCGCGGCGTCCATGTCATCGTGGGCACACCGGGCCGGGTGATGGACCATCTGGACCGCCAGACGCTCAGTCTGGAAACGGTGCGGTTCGTGGTTCTCGACGAAGCTGACGAGATGCTCAAGATGGGCTTTGTCGACGCCATCGACCTCATCCTCGGCAAGGTGCCTGCCGAGCGCCAGGTGGCGCTGTTTTCCGCCACGCTGCCGGCGCCGATCCGGCGGATCGCGCAGAAGCACCTGCGCTCGCCCCGCGAGGTGACGATCCGCACCAAGACCACGACGGCCACCAGCATCCGGCAGCGCTACTGGGTCGTCGCAGGGATCCACAAACTCGATGCACTCACCCGTATCCTGGAGGTCGAGCCGTTCGAGGCGATGCTCGTGTTCGCGCGCACCAAGATCGCCACGATCGAACTCGTCGAAAAGCTCGAGGCCCGCGGTTTTGCCGCCGCCGCGCTGAACGGCGACATCGTGCAGGCCGAACGCGAACGGACCGTCGCCGCACTCAAGGATGGGCGCATCGACATCGTGGTCGCCACGGACGTGGCGGCACGCGGGCTCGACGTCGAGCGCATCAGCCACGTCGTGAACTTCGATATGCCCCACGATAGCGAATCCTATGTCCACCGCATCGGGCGGACCGGGCGCGCGGGCCGCAGCGGCGAAGCGATCCTGTTCGTTGCGCCCCGGGAGCGGAGCATGCTCGGGGTCATCGAGCGTGCCACCCGTCATCCGCTGGAGCCCATGAATCCCCCGACCCAGCAGGATGTGAACCTGCGCCGAGTGGCCAAGTTCAAAGAGCGACTGGGAGTCGCGCTCGGCAGCGTCGAGGTCGGTGCTTACCGCGCTCTGATCGAGGAGTACGTGCTGGAGAGCGGCGCCGACATCGCCGACATCGCCGGCGCGCTCGCGGCACTGGTTCAGGGTAAACAGTCGCTGTGGCTCGCGGCTCGCCAGCCCGACGCCCAGTCCTTCGCGCCGCGCTCCGGCGGATTCCAGGACGAGGGGGACCGTGGTGGTGGCGGGCGTGAATCACGGGGCCATCAGCAGCCCTGGGGCTCGCAGGACGGACCCGGCGGCGGCGCCCAACGTGGGCCGAGACGGCCACGTGGCGGGGATCGCTCGCCCCAGGCGACCTACCGGCTCGAGGTCGGCCGGCGTGACGGCGTGCAGCCGGGCAACATCGTCGGCGCCCTGGCGCACGAAGGCGAGTTCGATGGCTCGGAGATCAACGGCCTGGACATCCGCGACGACCATACTCTGGTGCGCTTGCCGGCTGACCTTCCGGTCAAACTCGTTGCCCACCTGCGTCGCGTCAAAGTCCGTGGCAAGATGCTGGACATCAGCCGTCTGAGCCAGCCCGAAGGCGGCTAGGCGGCCAGCCGACACAGCGCAGGTCGGCTCAGGGATGGGTCGGCCGCACTGTGGATACCGCAGGTTCCGTTTCCCCATTCTCTCGTCGGACCGTTGCAAGGTCGGCGTGGCGTTTTGTTCGGCGCAGGTCGGGCGCTTTGCCCGTTGTGCTGCGTTCATGACAGGGGGGATTCTGGAATGGCGACTCATAAATTCGTGCGCGCGTGGGTGACGGGCGCAGCGGCGGTGTTGACGGGCACCGGCGGCACCACTGCCGACGCGCAGACCGTCGCTGCGGACAACATGGACGTGCTCCAGGAAGTGGTCGTCGCGGCCCGGAAGTTCGAAGAGAACCTCCAGGTCGTCCCGCTGACCATTGCCGTGATCGACGAGCGGACTCTGCGCGAGAAGGCGGTCAGGGACCTGGGCGACGTCGCCAAGCTCACCCCTGGTTTCACGTTCGAGACAGGCGCCACGACGGGCGATACCAAGCCGAATATCCGCGGCCTGACCGCGACCCGCGGTCGCCCGAACGTGGCGATCCTCATCGACGGAGTCGACCAGACGACCGAATCCATCGGTGTGCCCGGGGGCGGTCTGCTGGCGGGACTGCGGTTCGCCGACATCTGCCAGGTCGAAGTGGTGAAGGGGCCGCAGAGCGTGCTGTATGGTCGCAGCGCATTCGGCGGCGCGGTCAGCTATTCCACGTGCCGGCCCGACCTGGACAGCATGGACGGCGAAGTGACCGTCGGCGCCGGGCGCTTCGGCACGATGGAACTGGGCGCGGTCGCCAACCTGCCCGTGAACGACACCCTCGGGTTTCGTCTGACCGGCAGCTACCAGAATTTCGACGGTGACTGGGACAACCCGGTCACGGGTGGCGATCTCAACGCACGCGAGACCACCTCCGGGTCGGTCGCCCTGAAATTTGCCCCGACCGACAGCTTCAATGCCTTCGCGCGCGTGCAGTACGCCAAGGAAGACGCCAGCCAGCCCGCACGCATCTCGGTGGCGCCGGTCGATGTCTTTACGGGCAACGTGGACACGGGCAACAACGGCGTCTACGCGCCGTACCTCAACTTCAACGCCATGACGGGCGTGACGACTCCGGCGTTCGGTCAGGGGTATTACACGCAGTTCGGCGACATGTCGCGGACCCGGTCGGCCCAGTCACGGGCGATACAGATTTCCCCCGATCCGCGCACCGGCAAGGACTTCGCGGGTACCTCGGTGGAAACCACCCGGGCCGTTCTTGAACTGAACTGGGAGGCGGGTTTCGGTCTGGTCAAGTCGATCACGGCGTACCTCAAATCCGACCAGTCCATCAGCGAAGACTTCGATTACACCAACGAGCGCCTGAGCCCGGCGGGCTACGCGATCTATGCGCCCATCTCGCAGTTCCTCGGCTATCCGCCCAACACTCCGGTGCCGACTTTCGCGCTTTCGGGCGCGCGCGAAGCCGACACCACCGTCGAGCAGATCAGCCAGGAAATCGTGTTCCGATCGGATTTCGACGGACCCTGGCAGATGCAGGCCGACGCCCTTTACTGGAAGGAAGAGGCTGAGGTCCTTGAGTCCTCTCAGTTCTGGTGCAAGGAAGGTACTGACCGTTTCTTCTGTGGCGTGATCGGGTCGTTCCTGGGGGGTAACCCGAGGGTGCCCGCACTGGTCACTCCGGTCCCGCGCGCGCAGGTGCCTTACCCTGCCGTGACGACGCGGGAATCCGAGAGTTTTTCATTCGGACTCGGCCTGGAGTTCGCAATCACCGACACCATTAACGTCGGCGTCGGTGGCCGTTATTTTGACGAAACCTACGACTACACGGGCTATCCCTACGATCAGTTCCCCGTTCGGACATTCGGTGGAGCGGTTCCGAACGTTCCGAATCCCACTGCCCGGGTGAAGTCGTCGAAGTTCGTCCCGAACGCCACCTTCGACTGGAAGTATGCCGAGGACGCGATGCTGTTCGCGACCGCAGCCAAGGGTTTCAAGCCCGGCGGCATCGACACGACCCAGAACACAGGATTCGTCAATGAGGTCTCGCGCCAGTTCAAGCCCGAGAACCTGCTGTCGCTGGAACTGGGTTCGAAGAACGAGTTCTACGGGCGCCGCGTCCGCTTGAACACCGCGCTGTTCTTCAACCAGTACACGGACCAGCAGGTGCCGGTCAACGTGCAGATCGGTGCGCTGCCGCAGACCGGCACCATCAACATCGGGGAATCCGAAACCTACGGCGTCGAGCTCGCGCTGGACTGGCGTGCGCTCGACAACCTGGATCTCGGTCTCCGCTACACCTACACCAACGCGGAGTTCACGAACTACGAAGTGCCGGGTGGTGGTGATCCGCTGACCTGGAGTCCGGGAGTGATCACCGATGCCTCGGGCACGATCGTGCGGGCAGGTGGCATCTCGGACCGTGCGGAGTCGCAGCTGTCGGGCTTCGTGCCGACCAACAACAGCCTCGCCCAGGGCAACCCCAACAACCTGGGCGTGATTTTCGGCGCGACGGGCAAGAAGGTACCGCGCGTGCCCGAGCATCAGGTGGTCCTGACCGGTCGCTACGCCTGGATGCTTGCCCGGGACGACGAGGCCTATGTCGGCTTCGACACGCAGTTCCAGTCCCAGCGCTTCCTGAACCAGTACAACACGTACTGGCTGCCCAGCTTCACGGTCACCAATCTGCAGCTGGGCCTCAATCGCGGACCGTGGCAGCTGCAGGCCTACGTCAACAACCTGTTCAACGATGACACCATCCGCAACGCCGGGACGAACTCGGTGTTCGGGTTCTTTGACCTGCGGAACAACCAGTTGCCCCGCCAGGGTGTGGTGCTTGCACCGGAGCAGCGGCTGTACGGGGCGCGCTTCACCTACCGCTTCGGCCGGCGCGACTGAGTTTCGGCAGGCAGCAGCCGGTAAACGGGGGGCGGACCGCCACACTGCGATCCGCTCTCCGTATCGTCCGGGCGCCGCTTCCGCGTTGAGTCAGCTGTGGCGAGGGCGGGCGCGTCAGTCCCGCCAGCGAGTGACCCGGAGGCTGTCGGCTACCAGGGCGCCCGTTCCCGAGTTGCGCAGGGTCACGGTGCCCGGCGCTCGTGCGTCGAAGCGGAAGTCTCCCAGCCTGATCCAGCGCGCTCCCCAGGTGCTCTGGTCGAGTTCTATGCGCGTCGAGCCGTCTGCATGGTCGATGATGAACTCTGCGCTGCGGGTATTCCCGGCCTGCGCGGGGTACCAGACCGCCACCTCGTACCGACCGCCGCGCCGGCTTTCGAGGTTCCACTGCACAGAGGCTCCCGGGCCGCTCTCCGAGATCAGGAAACCGCCGCTGGAGAGAGCCGAACGCGACTCGGCTTGTCGCCATTCACCGAGGCGTGAAGCCGGGGACTGCGCGTGCGCCGGGAGAAAGGCGGGCAGGGGCAAACCGGCATCGAGTCGTGCCGCACGGATCAGCAGTTCCGTAAACCGCCCCAGGCGCGCCGCGTCCCACGGTTCCGGTTCCGAAGGGTCGAGGCCATTCGAGTAGGCCGCGACGATCAGCCGTCGCCGGTTGGGCAGCTCGGCGTACATGATGTCTTCAAGTGTATCGAAGGCCACTCCGAGCTTGTTTTCGTGCCTCGAGCCGGGGGGCAGACCGCCGCCGAGGCTGGAATGCGGGGACATGGCCGGACGGCGGAGCAGGGCGCGCATGTAATCCTGCGCCTGGGGTTCGATGCCGGCGGTCTGTATCGCCAGCATCAGTCGCGCCGAAAGATCCGCTGACATCGCGTTGCGCCCGAGGCGAAGCCGCGCCACTTCCTCGAGTCCCACGGGAGTCTCCCCGGAGTTCGTGGGATAGGTTTTGGTCAGCAGTCTTTGCCCCCCCAGCAACCCGTGGGTGTCGAGCAGTCGCTCTGTGTAGCGGCGCCGGTCGATCCATGCTTCGACGTCGGCCGCTGGCAGGGCCGCGGTGCCGACCGTCTGGTTCGGCACACCGCTGATCGCGTCAACCAGTTCGCCGGTTGCGACGTTGTCGGAGTCCACGATCATCGGTCGTGCGTGCAGGTCGAGGCAATCGGGGCGCTCGCCCCGGGACCGGCACCAGTGCACGGCGCCGACGAGAAAGCCCAGCTTCACGCAACTCGCCGGATAGGAGAGTGCGTCGCCCTCGACGCTGCCACGAAGCCAGCGGCCAGGACGATCCTCGACGAGCACCGTCACGTGGAA
>CAJACZ010000138.1 GCA_903938365.1 uncultured Pseudomonadota bacterium
AGGATGAACAGGAACAGGATCAGGATCTGCGGCAGGAACACGATCACGCTGCCGACCCCGCCCAGCACGCCGTCGACCACGAGGCTGCGCAGCGCGCCGGGAGGCAGCACGGACTCGACGCCCCCCGACACCCAGGCGACCGCCTGCTCGAGCCAGCCCATCGGCGCCTCGGCCCAGCTGAACACGGCCTGGAAGACGAAGAACAGCAGCGCCGCAAGCACCAGCATGCCCAGCACAGGGTGCAGGATGATGCGGTCGGCCAGCACCGCAGCGCGCCGGGGCAGCGGCTCGGAGTGACCCGCCGCGGCCAGGATGCGGGCCGCTTCCGCGTGCGTGGCGCGCAGTTCATCGGGCGTGGGTTCGGTCCAGTCCGGCAGGCCCGCGGCCACCGCGATGCGATCCACGCCGGGGCTGCGTTCGAGTTCGGCGACCAGGTCGCGCGCCCCGCCGCCGCTGATCGCGACCGTCTCGACCACGGGCAGGCCGAGTTCGCGGGACAGCCGCTCGCGATCCAGCGCGAAGCCGCGCCGCCGCGCGACGTCGCTCATGTTGAGCGCGAGGATCATCGGCAGGCCCAGGCTCCGGACCTCCAGCGCGAGCCGCAGCGAGCGCGCCAGGTGGGTCGCATCGGCCACCAGGATGATCAGTTCGGGCCTGGGCTCGTGGGCGAGACGCCCGAGCGCGACATCACGGGTGATGGCCTCGTCGAGGGTGGTCGGCTTCAGGCTGTAGGTGCCCGGCAGGTCGAGCAGCCGGTAGCGGCGTTGCGAGGGCCCGACGAAACCGCCTTCCTTGCGCTCGACCGTGACGCCGGGATAGTTCGCGACCTTCTGGCGGCTGCCGGTCAGCCGGTTGAACAACGCGGTCTTGCCGCAGTTGGGCAGGCCGATCAGGGCGACGCGCAGTTCGTCGGCGGCCTGGGTCGGCGGCTTTGCAGCCGGGGTCATGATGTTCGACTGACCTGGACGGCCTGGGCTTCGCGACGGCGCAGCGCGAACATGGCGCCCCCCACCCGAACGGCGAGCGGATCGGCTCCGGGCCACATCGTGGCGATCACCTCGAGCGGAGCGCCGGGCACGAAGCCCAGCTCGAGCAGGCGCCGCGCGATCGTCGAGGCTTCGGCATCGCCCACCGACTGACCGTCGTCGAGCACAGCCACGACCGTTCCCCGATCCCCCTGAGCGAGGGAACTCAGCGCGACCGCTGCGGGATGACTGTCCGTGTCCATGTCGGGCCGACCCCTCGAGACGCTGCAACCAGTATCGGGCGGCGAAAGGGCAGCGCGCAATTGCGGCCCATTCGCATTTGGCCCGAATGTAAATCATTCTCATTTGAAGCGCTACCGGACAGCCTGCAACCCGGCAGGCCCGCCGGCGAGGAGCGCGGTGGCGCGGGGGTCCGCAAGCCGGTAAGGTGCTTTCCCCATGGATGGCAGCGGCGGCGGCGAAAACGCACAGGTAAACGTATTCGGCGAACCGCTCGCCACCTGCAGCGATGCGCCCCGCACCGGCTGGTTTCGCAGCGGCTGCTGCGA
>CAJACZ010000139.1 GCA_903938365.1 uncultured Pseudomonadota bacterium
CATGACCCGCGCCAGCGCCGGAGCATAGGTGCCCCGCGCAAACGCCTCGGCGGCGCGCCGCAGCTGTCCCGCGTCGCTGCCCAGTTCCGGCGCGCTGCGTCCGTGGAACAGCGCCGCGCTGGCCATGTCCACCACCTCGAGGGCGCGCCGCAGGTGCGTCGGAATGACCTCGCTGTTCAGGCCCCAGCCCCCGGAGATGAGCACGATCCCGTCCACCCGCCGCCCGCGCGACAGCAGCGCATGGGCGACCTGTGCCGCCCGGCCTGCGCCCCAGCTTTCGCCCGCCAGGAAGAGCGGCGCGTCATCCGCTTCGTTGAGCAGCAGCCAGGACCGGACGAATTCGGTGACCGACGCGACGTCGCCGCGCGTGCCGTAGAACTCCGCCGCGTACTCCGGCTTCGCTGGCCGGCTGAAACCGGTGCCGATCGGATCCACCATGACCAGGTCGGTGGCCGAGAGCCAGCTGTCCTCGTTGTCCACGAGCTGCGCACCCTCGACACGCCGTGGCCCGGCGGCGAAGAAATGCAGCAGGGAGGAGTTGGCGCCCGGTCCGCCGTTCCAGACAAAAGTGACCGGACGAGGCGCCCGGCCTCGCTTCACCGGAACCCGGTACGAGACGTAGCCCATGTAGCCCCTGGGCTCGCCTGTCTCGACGTCGCGGATCGGCAGCCGCCCGATCTCCGCTGTGTAGGTCAGCGTTGCGCCTGCTATCCGCGCGTGCTGCCGGCTCGCGACAGGCGCCTCGGACGCCTGAACGGAGGAGGCGCCCGCTGCCGCCAGCAGCGCCAGCAGCAGGAGCGCCCCATTGGTCGCCCGAGGGCCCGAAGCCCGCCGAGTACCGATCAGAACTTCATGCGCGCGCCGAGGAACCATTGCCGCCCGATGATATCGCCGTAGCTCAGCGTCGGATAAGAGGGTTCCTCGTCCGTGAGGTTGGTGATGCCGGCGCGCAGCGTGACCTTGCCGAAGTCGTACTGCGCCGACACGTTGTGCGTCAGGTTCGCATCCAGGGTCGGCGTGGGCACCGTCTCGATGGTCGCGTTGGGCGCGAAACGCGTCTCAGGCAAGTAGTTCAGCTGGTAGGTGGCGCGGAACGGACCCTTCGACCAGCGCGCGTCGAAGCGCCCGACCCAGCTGGGCTGCAGCGCGGTATCGTCGCTGCGCGTGAAGGTGGTCCCGGTGACCGACGTGGTCAGCAGCGCGGAGTGCGTAGCTTCGACGCCGAGCTCCAACCGGCCCATCGCGCCGAGGCCGAAGGCGTAGTTGAGGTTGTAGACCTCGCCCCGATACTTCACCACGCCCGCGTTGAACGTGGTCGTGCGGCCCGCGATGATGGTGCCCGCCGGGCTGAGGCCGTCCGACGCGGCCAGGCGCGTGAAGGTGCTGCAGATATCCGCCGGCTGCGGGCTGGAGTCGAAGCAGGTTGCTGCGAAGTCGGCCACCGTGAACGCCGACAGGCCGTCCTGCAGGTCGATCTCGACGCGGTCGGCGACGAAGGTGAGGCCGGGCGCGAACGCCGGCTGCAGCACGAAGCCGAAGCTCGTGGTGTCAGAGATCTCGTTGCGCAGGTTCGAGTTGCCGCCGGTCGTCACGGAAGCGCGCGCGAAGTTCTCGGCCGGATCCTGGAAGGTCGCCAGCGGACCGTAGGCGGGGTTGGCGGCAAACAGCTTCTCGCAGTTGGCGCGCCGCACTCCGGGGTTCGGACCGCCGTTGATGCGGTCCGCATCGCAGGGGTCCGAGGTGATCGAGGCGAGCGTGGTGGAGGACGGTGCCACGAGCTGCGTCAGCGTCGGGGCGCGGAAGTTGCGGCTCCGCGAGGCCCGCAGCGTGACACCGTCGACCACGACCCAGCGCAGGCCGAGGTTCCAGACGTCTTCCTTGCCCGCGAGCGAATTGTCGACGTTGCGGAACGCGCCGCTCAGTTCGAGCTCCTGCACACCGGGAAGCCTGACGTCGCCGCCGAGCACGGGAACCAGGAGCTCCAGCGACAACTCGTTGGTGTCGTACTTGCCGCTCTGCGGCAGTTCCGGCGTGCCGGAATTGAACAGGCCCTGCTGGTTGGCGGCGAGCGGTACGAAGTCCACCGATTCCTTGCGGTATTCATAGGCGACACTGAACTTGGTCTCGCCCGCCGGGAGACTGAACAGCGTGCCGCCGAGCGTCGCGAGGACATCGGTCTGCTTGTTCGTGTAGTCGGTGCCCGCGATCACCCCCACATAGGCGCGCGCAGCATCGCTGACGCTGCCCGCACCGAAGGGATTGATGGGCGAGCACGCCGGGTCGTCGTTGGTGGTGATGGCGTCTGCGTTGACCGCGCAGACGATCTGCCCTGCGGTGTTGCGAGTCGCCGCGAGGGCTCGGCTGTAGTTCGCGTTCGCGACTTCCCAGCCCCGGGTGGCGCCTTCGACCTGCGCCTGGCTGGCGGACACGGACCAGTACATCTCGCGCTGGCCGAGCTGGAACTCGCCTTCGATGCCCAGCAGGCCGCGCATGGTCTCGGTTTCGAAGCTCCGGTCGTCGCTGGGCACCAGATCGGTGAAGAGCTTCGACAGGAACAGCGGCGCGCCGGCCGCGAACATCGGGTTCGCGGACGACAGCGTCGCCAGCGCGGTCGCGCTGAGGAAGGGGTTGGTGCGGGTGAACGCGATCGGGCCTGCCCCGCTGGCCGCGGAGTTCAGGACCGTGCGGCTCTCGCCCTGCGGTGTGTCGACGCCATCGGTCTTGGCGTAGAGGAACTCGCCGGTCAGGCGCAGGCTGTCGCTGAAGTCGAAGTGACCGATGGCGTTGGCCGCGACACGTTCGACGCCGGTGCGCAGCGTGGGCACGAGATCCACGTAGCTGAAGCCGTTGCCGCCCGAGGCGAACGGTACGCCTGCGACTGCCCCCGGGTTGTAGCCGATGATTTCGCCGCCGGGTGCAAACTGCAGCGCGCTGCCGCCCAGGCTGGTGAGGAACTGCGGCACCGGGGCCGGCGTGTTGTAGATGACGCCGTTGGCGTTGAAGTTCCAGAAGCGGGCATCGAAGATTTCCCGCAGCGAAGAGATGCCGTCATTCGGCCCGGTATCGGCGGGGTTCGGTACCGTGATGCGGCCAAGCGCGCCGCGCGGGCGGTCGCCGTAGCCGAGGGTCGGGTTCTTCGACCACTCGACGTTCACCGCGATGTTGCCGCGGTCCTCCCCGAAATTGCTGCCCCAGGTGCCGCGCAGCGCGTTGGTCTGGAAGTCGCCGCGGGTCGAGGCGCCGGTCTGAGCGTCGAACTCCAGGCCCTGGAAGTCCTTCCTGAGGATGTAGTTCACGACACCCGCGACCGCATCCGAGCCGTACACCGCGGCACCGCCGGCCTGCACGATCTCGACGCGTTCCAGCAGGCCGGTCGGGATGATGTTGCCGTCGACCTGGGAGTCGCCCAGGCCGCTGGAACTGGTGACCATGCGCCGGCCGTTGACCAGCGTGAGGGTGCGTCCGGCGCCGAGGCCGAACAGCGAGGCGAACTGCTGGCCCGAGCCGCTGGGGCCGCCGCCGCCGTTGGTGAGGCTGAGCTGCGGGTTGGCCGAGGTGACCTGGTTGATCGCCTGCGAGGCGCTGACGAAGCCCCGATCTGTCAGCGACTGCTGGTCGACGATGACGATGGGCGCCGGCGTGTCGGTTGCCGCGCGGCGAATGCGCGAGCCGGTGACGACGACTTCGTCGAGAGCAGCATCCGTGGCGCCCTGCGGGCGTGCGCTTTCGGGTGGAGCGGTCTGTGCGACGGCTGGGTTGAGACCGGCCAGTACCGCGGGTACCACGATGGCCTTGCCGATCAGGATTCCAAATGACTTGCGCATGACTGCTCCGCTGGGTTGTGACAGCGTGGTGACGAGTGCTCCGAGTCTACGGCGCGGACCGGATTTTTCTTTTCGATGATTGCCGGTCAGGCCGAAACCCAGCATGACTTATGCGGTTCCAGCGACCTGACCGGACTAATCCTGCCGGCGTCGCGCGACCATTTTGTGGCGGTATCGCAACATCACCCCGCAGCGGTGCCGCGCTTCCCGAAAGCCCACCAGTACAGCAGGCCCAGGAGCGTCCATCCGCCCACCAGGAGGTAAGGCCCGACATCGGCCTCGATGCCCAGCAACGCGATGACCAGCGCCATCACGACGCCGGCGTAGCCGATCGCCCGGACGCGACCCGCCGACCATTGCAGGGTTGCGCGCGCTGCGATGTCGGGGTGCTGGTTGACGACGCGCACCGCGCAATACGAACAGGCCATGTACTTGAACATCGTCGGGACGTTGACCGCGAGCAGCAGGAACACGAGGTTGGAGGGCAGCAGCAGGCCTGCCATGGCGAGCACATAGCCTGCGAGCACCGCGACATGGGGCGTGCCATAGCGCTCGTGCACCCGACCGAGGGCCACGGGCAGGGCGCCATTTCGACCCATGGCGAACAGCGCGCGCGAGAACACCATCGCGGTGGAGTTCATGGTCTTCAGTATCGACACGGTGGCGGCGCCCACGATCAGCGGCAGTGCCCACTCGCCCAGCGGACCGCGCGCCGCGTCGAGCAGCGGTGCCGTGCTGGCGGCCAGTCGCTCGGGGCCGAGCAGGGCGACGGCGGTGAGCGCGACCGCGAAATACACCACCGCGCTGAGCACGATCGCGAACGCGATGCCGCGGGGCACCGTGCGCTGCGGGTCGCGCACTTCCTCGCCGATCTCGACGGCGGATTCGATACCGAGGAACAGAGTGATCATCAGCGGCACCGCGGCCAGCGCCGCCATCCAGCCGTTGGCAAGCACCGGCCCGATGGTGGCCACACTGCCCTGCGGGAGCCCGGTGCCCACGAACACCGCGAGCACGGCCAGCAGCATCACCATCAGCAGGGTCTGCACACGCGAGGCCACCACGACGCCGAGGTAGTTCAGCGCGAACACGGCCGTCAGGATGACCGCGATTGCAGGCTTTTTCGGGATGGCGAATGCCATGTTGAGGTAGTCGAGCAGCACGGCCCCCAGCACGGCAAGGGCTCCGACGTTGCTCAGGATGCGCAGCCAGGCGATCACGAAGCCCACGAGAGGATGGATGAACTGCCGCGGCCACTCGTAGGACGCGCCCGATTTCGGCAGGGCGGACGCCAGGTAGGCATAGGCCAGCGCAAACACGATCATGGGCAGCGCCGAGATCAGCACGGCAACCAGCAGCGCGGAACCGGCGATCTGGGCGGCAGGCGCCATCACCGAGAAGATCGAGACGCCGATCGCGGTGCCCGCGCCGAGCATTACGACGCCGGTGAGGCCGACGCCGCCCTTGAGTTCACGTGTCGCGCCGCTCATCGGGTCGCCCTGGTCCTGCCTGCGGGTGCCACGGCCATGCATTCCACCTCGAGCGTCGCCCCGAGCGCGAGCCCGTCGGCACCGAACGCGCTGCGTGCCGGCAGGCGCTCGGGCTTGAAATAGGTCGCGTAGACCGCGTTGAAGGCGCCCCACTGCGACATGTCGTCGAGCATCACGAGGCACTTGAAGACCGAGTCCATGCTGACTCCGGCCATCTTCGCCGACGCGGCGAGGTTGTCCATCGCGGCGCGGGACTGGGCCTCGATGCCCTCGGGAATGCGGTTGTCCGCGGTGGCGCCAATGGCACCGGACAGGTAAACCACGTCCCCCACGCGCACGGCTGACGAGAACGGCAGGCGCGATCCCGGGTCGCGGAAGAATTCGACGACGGGTGGCTGCGGTGTCGTGACGCAGCCGGCGAGGGCGGATGCGAACAGCAGCGCGCCGCAGATCCGGGTGGCCCTGGTCGGATTCATGGTCATGGTCGTGGTCATGGTCTGGGCTCCTCGACGCGAGGCGGAGTGGCGAAGGGCTTGATGCTCAGTGCGTCGTAGATCTCGTGCGGATAGTAGAGCTCGCTGCCTTTCATCACGAGGCGTGCGCGCTTGATCGCCCGGATGTCCTGCGTAGGGTCGCCTGCGACCAGGAAGAAGTCTGCGTGCTTGCCGGGCTCGATCGAGCCGGTGTCCCCGTCGGTCCCCAGGTACTGCGCGGAGCTGAGCGTCGCCAGGCGGAGTGCCTCGGCTGCGGGGATGCCGGCGAGCGTGTAAAGCTCCAGCTCGCGGTGGACGGTGAAGCCTGTGCCGTCGTCTGTCCCCGGCAGAAGCTGGATACCCTCGTCATGCAGCATCTTCAGCACCTCGAGGATCCGTGCGAAGCCGCGTCGATAGGCCTCGTCCTCCGCGGGTGTGGCGATCGTCACGAAGGTCCGCTTGCGGAACCGCTGGTAGCCGATCGGCACGTTGGCGAGGTAGTCGAGATCGCCATCGGCGATGGTGCCGGCACGGCTGAGCATCAGACGCTCCAGGATCACGGCTGTCGGGTCCAGGGCGACACGGCGCTCCTTCATCAGCGCCACGGTGGCCTGCACGCGCGGGCTCGAGAGGTCGAGCGTGGCGGCGCGCGCCATGCCGGTGATGCGCAGCGGCGTCCGCGTGTCTTCCTTCGGGTCGAGCAGCCAGCCGAGCATCAGCTGGTTCACGTGGGCGATGTCGTCGTAGCCTTCGCGGATCGCCCGGTCCGGCGACATGAAAGCGGGGATGTGGCCCGTGACCTTGAGGCCGCGGTGGTGCGCCTGCGCGGCGATCCTCGCAACCCAGTCGGGGGTCATGGAGTTGTAGATCTTGATCTGCCGGTAGCCGCGGTCCGCGTACCAGTCGACGGTGCGAACGGCTTCATCCAGCGCTTCGGGGATGCGGCCGTTGCGCGCCGAGAACGGGCTGCGGCCTTCGATGAATCCGCTGGCGACGATGCGTGGGCCGGCGAGTTCGCCCGACTCGATCCGGGGCAGCAGGTCGAGCAGGAAGTCGTTCTGGTTGCCCTGGTCGCGCGTCGAGGTTACGCCCGCGGCCAGGTAGTAGAGGCCGGTCTGCAGCGTGGAGTGCGAGTGCATGTCGTGCAGTCCGGGCACCAGCGTGCCGCCCTCGCCGTCGATCACGACCTGGTCGGTGACGCGCATGTCGTCCTCGGCGAGCGGCAGCACGCCGACGATCCGGCCGCGCATCACGACCACCGTCGACGGCGCGCCGAGCGTGCCCGCCGCCGGGTCGAACACCCGCACGTTGCGGATGCGTATCGGCTGTGCGTGGCGGTGCGCAAGGCGCAGTTGCAGCGCGCGGGCGGCTTCGATCTCGAGTTCGCGGCTGAGGCGGCGCAGGTTCTGCTCTTCGGACTCGTAGCCCGCGCGCACCACCACCGAGCCGTCGCTGAACTGCGCAAACAGGCGCTGACCGGCATCGAGCATCAGCAGCGTGGGCTCGAGGTTGATGCCCGAGAGGCGGTAGACGGTGACCTGCGCGGCCGCTGCGCCGCTGCCCACCGTGGCGTCGCGCAGCTTCTCCAGCCTGAGCGTGCCGGCGGGCAGCACGTCGAGTCGCTGGCCCGGTGCCGCGAGCAGCGCGCGCGCATAAACGCCCGTCGCCCACGGGCTGTCGTCGTTGACGATATAGACGGGCGCGGTGGCCGCCGCTGCTTCGCCCTGGTCGGCCTGGCTCTTCCAGCGCGCACGCGCGCCGTCATAGCGGTAGCTCTCGGCAACCTCGCCCCCCATCAGCGACGAGCCGGATACGGTCCATTCGAGGGGAATACCACTGCGATCGAGCCTGAGGGTCTCGCTCAGCTTCGGGCCGCGGCCGTTGTTGTCGACACGGTAGTCCACGCTGACCCGGTTGCCGTCGGTCGTGCCGACCACGTGGCCGACGTTCTCGCCACCCTGGAGGACGACCAGCCGTTCGACGGTGGCGGCTTGCGTGGCGGTGGAGGCGAGCGCGGCGCAGGCGCCGAGGGCCAGCAGCGCCCGGACGGTCGATGGGGTCATGCAGGGTCTCCGGTGGCGCGGCGGTGCACACAGGCCGTGGCGGCCAGGTCCTGCACCACGTGGCCGAGCGATTTGTAGAGCGTGAGTTGCGTGGTGTCGGTGCGGCCGGGCACCCGGCCCAGCAGCACTTCGCCGATCTCGGCCACGATATGCGAGTCATCGATGAGGCCGGCCGCGCGTGCATGCAGGAATTCCGCGGCTGCGGCCAGCGCCGAGCGTCGACTGTCGGCGATGAAGCGACTGGCAACGACGGTGGCGGCATCGACTTCCACCGGGCCGGGGAAGCTCGATCCGACCGCGTTGACGTGCGTGCCGGGCTTGAGCCACGCGTGCCGCAGCACGGGCGTCGCCGATCCGGTGGTGGTGCAGATCACGTCGGCCTGGCCCGCGGCTTCCGCGGGATCCTGGACGGCGCGGATGTCGGCGCCTGTTTCGGCCCCGAGACGCGCCGCGAACGCCCGGGCCGTGTCTGCGGAGCGCCCCCAGACCAGGATGCGCTCGAAGGTCCGGACGTGCCGCAGCGCATGCACGTGGGATTCGGCCTGTGTGCCCGTGCCGAAGATCGCCAGCACGCGCGCGTCGTCCCGGGCGAGGGCTGCCGTGGCGACGGCGCTCGCGCACGCGGTGCGGATTCGCGTGATCTCGTGCGCATCGGCAACGCAGAGTGCAGCGCCGGTGTGCCGATCGAAGAGCAGGACACCGCCACGATGCATCGACCGCCCTGGCCGTTGCGGATCGTCGAAGACGCTCAATACCTTGGCGCCGAAGCCGGTGTCGCCGGCGGCGACGCCCGGCATCAGCGCGAACAGCTTGCCGGGTTCGAGGGTGGTGATGCTGCGGAGGGGCTGCTCCCGCCCTTCGGCTGACAGGCCGGCCATCGCGGCGGCGACGGCCGTGATGCAGTCCGGGTAGCCAAGCCAGTGGCGGACGTCCTCGGCGCTGTAGGTGGCGAGCGAGGCCACTTCAGGGCTTGCCGGAGATGAATTTCCGGAGGTCGTCGCCCAGCGCCTGCGCCGTGGCGTTGATCGAATACGCCATGTGGCCGCCGGGATACTCCCGGACCCAGGTGCGTTCGGCCGGCCAACCCGATTGCGTCGCGGCATATTCCGCGGCGCCGATGGTGGTCTGCGTATCGTGGTAGCCCGTGCCGAGCATCACCCTGAATCGGGGGTGCTTCTTCATCAGTTCGTTTACCGAGTCGACGTAAGGCCAGTCCGAGAAGGGCGTGGTGGCGCCCCAGTCCCAGGCCTCGAGTCCGCTGACCGGCGAGCCCAGCACGTAAGGCTCGTCCCAGTCGACGCGCAGCGTGTTGCGCAGGTGCGAGAGCATCGCCTGCTCCAGGGCCTTGGAGAGGACGTTGGACGGGTCGGGCCCGCTGCCCTTGTCGGTGACCGGTGCGGTATAGCGCGAATCGTTGCGGCCGATGAGCACGCCGCGGTCCCTGAGCAGTTCGATGCGGAAGGTTTCCTTGGTGATCCGCAGGTCATGTTCCAGATAGTAGGCCGCGGGAATGCCCGAGAAGCCCTCCAGGCCGCGGGCGACGCGCGCGCGCTCCGCTTCGGGCAGGGTGTTCCCCTGGTACAGCGCCACCAGGTACTCGTCGCGGGCGAACTCCCGCGCGGCGGCAATGAACTGCTCGAGGCTGCGTCCGGCGCGCTCGACCTTGCCGAAATGCCAGGCCGTCGCAGCCAGCGTGGGCAGCGAGACCACGTAGCTGATGATGTTGCGCGGCCGCTGCGAGTACTCGACGATGTTGACGGCCTGGCCGAACAGCACGATGCCATCCAGCAGGATCGGCTCCGGAAGCGCGGCGAGTTGCCGGCCGATCTCCACCGCGCGATGCGTCCCGTAGCTTTCGCCGAACACGAACTTGGGTGATTCGAGGCGGCCATGGCGCTGCAGCCACGCGGCAACGAAGGCGGCGACCTGCTGGCCATCCGCGATGATCGAGAAGTATCCGGCCGGGTCCTTGCCCGGCGCGACGCGGCTGAAGCCCGTGCCGGCGGGGTCGATGAACACCAGGTCCGCGACGTCGAGCAGCGAGTAACTGTTCTCGCGCAGTTCCCAGGTCAGGGGCGTGGTCGACGGATCCTCGGGGAAGACCACGCGCTGCGGGCCGAACGAACCCATATGCAGGTAGGGCGAGGCGACGATCGGGCCGCCGTTGAAGAAGAACATGACGGGGCGCTGTGCCGCCGCGACGCGCTGGCCGGCGACCTGGTCCGCCGTGTACGCGAATGACACGACACGCGCGCCATGGCGCCCCGCGGCATCTGCCACGTCCAGCCCCTCGACGGTCGCGGTGAACGCGACTTTACGGCCGTTGAAGCTGCCGGAGTGGCGGGTAATGACGGGCGCGCGAGCCGTGAAGGTCGGCGGGCCCGTGGGTTCGGCTGCGTCTGCCGTCGCGGCAAGCAGCGCGCACAGCAGCAGGCGCGGGAAAAGCGGCGCTCGGTGCGACATCGTGGCGGGCTCGGCGTTCATGGATCACCCGAAACTACGGCAAAGGCCTGAACGGCTTTATGCCGATTCCCCTCGCCATTGGCATAAAAAAGCCCGGAATCAGGGTTGCGGGCCCTGGGCTAGTCCGCCGGCCGGGGCGAGGGATTGCGCAGCGGGATGGCCGTCGTCGACTTGATCTGTGTCAGTGTGACGGTGGACTGGATGTTCTGGACGCCGGGCAGCTTGAGCAGGGTCTTGAACACGAAGTTCTGGTACCAGTCCATCGATGGAGCGATGACCTTGATCATGATGTCCATCTCGCCAAAGATCGCATGACACTCGAGGATTTCGGGCGTCAGTTCGACCTTGCGGATGAAGTCCTCGCGTGCCGCGTCGGACAGCGTCGCCATCTTGAGGTAGGCGAAAATGTACATGGTGGGGCCGAACTTCGCCGGGTCGAGCAGCGCGACCTGGCGGCGGATGTAGCCGTCTTCCTTGAGCCGTTGCAGGCGTCGCCAGCACGGCGACTGCGACAGGCCGACCCTTTCGGCCAGCTCGCCTGAGGACAGCGAGCAGTCGCGCTGCAGCTGTTCGAGGATGCGCAGGTCCACCTTGGAAAGTTCGTCAGCCATGGGGGGATTTTTCATGCGCGAACCCCGCTAATCAACACATTTCTTACGCACGCGTCTTGCGTGGGTCCGCACAATTCATGCGGGCAGACGCCGCAGAGCGCGGAAATCGCATGGGAATCACCTGCGGGCCCCTGATAACCTGCGGCGCTATGAACGGGGATCTTCCCTTGATGGACATCACGCGCAGGGAGATGCTGGCCGTGGCCGGCGCGCTGCCATTCGCCGGCAACGCACTGGCGTCCGATGGCGCTGTCCCGTCCGTTCCTGCAGCGCGGGCGCTGCCCGACAAGTCGGCATTCGCCGCGACCGACACGGCCTATCTCGACTCTGGCTCCCAGCATCCGATCAGCCTGGGCGGCAAGGCGGCGGTCGAGCGCTACCTGGCCATGCGCACGCTCGATCCGGCCGCGGCCGGCTATGAGCTCAACCAGCCTGGAGTGCTGCAGAAGTTCGCCCGGCTGGTCAACGCGGATCCCGACGAACTGGTCTTCGTGCAGAGCACGACCGCGGGCGAGCAGATGGTGCTGCGCGCGCTCGGCATGCCCGAGAGCGGCGGCCATATCGTCACCGACACGCTGCATTTCTTCGGCAGCATCCCGCTCTACGAAGAGATGGCCCGGCAGGGCATGGAGGTGACCTGGGTCGCCGCGCGTGACGGGCGGATCGAGCTCGAGGACATGCGGCGCGCGGTGCGCCCCGGAACGAAGCTGGTGGCCTTGTCCCTGGTGTCGACCGTCAACGGCTTCCAGCACGACCTCAAGGCGGTCTGCGACATTGCGCACGAGGCGGGTGCGCTGGTGTTCGCAGACATCATCCACGCGGCCGGGTGCGTGCCCATCGACCTGCATGCGAGCGGTGTCGATTTCGCCTCGACCGCCAGCTACAAATGGCTGCTGGGGGACTTCGGGCTCGGGTTCCTGTACGTGCGCAGGAGCGTGCTGCCGCTGCTCAGGCGCGCGCATTTCGGCTATTACGCCATCAGCTCGTTCCAGAGCCATATCTATCCGATGGATCCGCCCGGTGAGCGGGTCGCGGACTACCAGTTCCGCAACGATGCACAGGGTTCGTTTGCGCTTGGCACCTATTCACACACCACGGTGGCGCAGCTCCACCACTCGCTGGACTACCTCCAGGAGCTCGGTGTCGCGAACATCCAGGCGCATGCGCAGACACTGGTCCGCATGCTCAAGGAAGAGCTGCCGCGGCTCGGCTATACGCTGCTCACGCCAGCCGAGTCGCGTACGCCCCTGGTCGCCTGCGCCCTGGCGGACGCGTCCCGGGTGCTGGGGCCGAAGCTCAATGCCGCCAAGGTGAAGATCACCACCACGGCCAACCGGTTCCGGATCTCGGTTTCGATGTTCAACGATGTCAGGGACATCGATCGCCTGCTCGCGACCCTCGGTCGCGCCTGACCCGGGCGGCGCGCCGCTTCAGCGTGCGCAGGGTTCAGCAGGGGCGGCCGGGTCGCGCTCCCACTGCCAGGCATCGATCTCCTCGCCTCGTGGCAGGTAGCGGAGCACGAACTCGCTGCCGTCGCGTCCGATCCTCAGTTCGAGTTCCCGGTCCTGCACGCCCTGCAGGCGATCCTGGCCCACCGGTTGCAGGATCTCGTCGCCGTTCCGCAGGCCCGCACGCGCGGCTGCGGAGTCGGGCACCAGGTTGCGCACGATGCGGCGTGGCTCGGTGAGGACCTTCGGCTCGAAGCCCAGTTCGTAGCGGCGCAGGCGCTTCGTGGTCCGGCGGAAGCAGGGCCCGAAGGCGTCCGATTCCGGCAGCATCCATTTCCCGGCGAGCATCGCGCGGAATTCCCCGACCGCCTCGTCGCCGAGCTCGCGTGCGAGCAGGGCTTCCCAGTCCGCGTTCGACAGGCTGCCCGACAATTTTCTCCGCTGGATCATCCCGAGCATGAGATCGTCCAGGGAGCGCAGGCCGGCGCTGCGCTTGCGCAGTGCGTCATCGACGATCGCCAGGTAGAAGCCGCCGCGATCATAGGGAATGGTGCGGATCCGCGTGTCCTCCCAGAACCGCAGCGGGACCTGGACGTTCGCTTCGCCGCCGAGCGCATTCGTGTAGTAGCGGGCCGCGTGGAAGTTGAGGTCGTCGAGGAAGGCTTGCGAGCCGATCATGCCGAAGCGCCAGGGCAGGGCACGCTGGTAGTGAACCGCGAGGCCCTCGGCGAACCAGGAAGAGATCAGCCCTGCAGGCCGGTCGATGCGGGGCGACCAGGTGTGGAACATCTCGTGCGCCATGAGGATCCTGAGGGCTTCAGGGCGCGTTCCAGCATCGAAGGTGGCCACGAAGGAACTGTCCAGCGCGACGCCGCCGCCCGGGTTGACCAGGTTGCGGCGCATGAATACGCCGTACTGCGGCAGTTCGGTATCCGCGAACAACACCGAATAACGGGCATGCAGTTTCTCCGTCCACTCGAGCAAGGCTCGCGCGTCGAACGGCGGCTCACCCTGCCAGACCGAGAAGAACCCCTGCGGCGGCGGCTGGCGCGGGTGCAGGCCGATGCGACCTGCCATGTAGAAACTGCTGGCCAGTCGGGATGGCGCGAGGGGCACCTCGGTGGTCCGGTCGCCCGCCCCTAGACTGCTGACGCCGATGGCCCCGGCGGGGAGGGCTGACAGGTCCCAGCGCACCGTCAGGACATGCGGTTCCGCCGTGTCGGGCAGCGCGAGCAGGATGTACCCGGCCGCCGAGAACGCGCCGCCTTCGCTGCGCAGCTCATAGGGCGGCGCCGCGCCGCGGGTCGCAAGACGGTTGGTGATCGGCGCGCGGTAGCGCAGCGCGAGCGCGCCTTCGGGAGCGCGCTTCGTACGCCAGACTCGCGAGCCGGCTGGTCCGTCTCCCTCGTCGCGCCCGACGAGGCCCACCTCGCCGCGGGCGTCGCTCGCGGTCGGCTCGATCGCCTGTGCGATCGAATCGACGTTCGACGATACGTGGGGCATCCGGAATTCCGGTGCCGGGTCTCCACTCCGGGCGGCTTGCCATGCGATCAGTACATCAACCGCTGCCACTTCCCGGGCATCGGTGCCAGGCAGTGGCTTGAGTGTCACCGCAAGCGACGGATGCAGGGCTTCGCCCTGGGCGAGTTGGAGGCCCGTCAGGCTCAGCAGCAAGGCCAGTAAACCCATCCTGCGGATGCGGACGGCGAGATCGACGCAAGGCGGCCTGAGCACTATGGATTGGGACCCATCAGTCGCTTCGCCAGCGCCTCGCCCAGGTCCTCGAGCACGAGGCCCTCGTAGAAGTTCTTCGACTGCTCCTGGGCGCTCGACAGGATATCGACCAGTTCGTCATCGGCGGCCTTGCCCGGGCAGCCGTCGAACGCGCCCTTGAGCGTGTAGCGGACATACTGCACCCGGGCAGCCTGCCGGCCGCCCGCAGCGGATTTCTTCCAGTAGGCCTCGGCGAGGCAAATGTCCTTCGGGGCATCCGGGCGGTTGCGCGTGATGAAGGTGCCGAAGACGAACTGCGCCTGCGGGTGGCCCGCGTCGGCCGACCTGCGCATCTGCTCCATGGCTGCGGCGGTCTGGTTGCCGTAGAACAGCAGCCGTGCGTACTGGTAGCGCAGGCGCCCGTTGGACGGGTCGTCGGCGACGGCTTTCTCGCAGACCGGCGTGGCGGTCTTCAGGTCGATGTCGGCGCGCTCTACGCCGGTCGAGATCCGGCCCGGGTCCTCCGGATGGGACGCGAGACGATCGCACTCGGTGACGACGTCCGCGGCGTAGGCCGCCGGCACGCTGCAGAGCGCCAGCCACCCGAAGATTCCTGCACGATTCATGGTCCGGTCGACTCCCCGATCAATCCGTCCTCAACGATAGCGCTTGAACTCGCCCGACTCCACCTTCGCGATGAACTGGAGGTATTCGGCCTTCACCACCGGCATCAGCAGGTACAGCCCGATGATGTTGCAGATGGACATGGCGAACAGCGCGGCGTCCGAGAAGTCGATGACCGCACTGAAGCTGACCGAGGTGCCGACGACGATCACCGAGCAGAACAGCAGCTTGTACGCGTACTCGTTGATGCGCCCCTCGCCGAACAGGTAAGTCCAGCCCTTGAGACCGTAGTACGCCCAGGAAATCATCGTCGACACGGCGAAGGTCAGCACGGCGAGTGCGAGCGGATAGCGGAGCCAGCCGGCGGTCGCCTCGAACGCCGCCGAGGTGAGGTTCACGCCCGTGAGCCCCTCGGGATTCGGGAAAGGACCGAGGTTGACGCCGGAAATCGTGATGACGAGCGCGGTCATCGTGCAGATGACCACCGTGTCGATGAAGGGTTCGAGCAGCGACACGATGCCTTCGGTGACGGGTTCGTTGGTCTTGACGGCGCTGTGGGCGATGGCCGCGGACCCGACCCCCGCCTCGTTCGAGAAGGTGGCGCGCCGCAGGCCCTGGATCAGCGCACCGAGGAAGCCGCCCGCCACGCCTTCGGCGCGGAACGCGCCATCGATGATGGAGCCGAGCGCCGCCGGCAACTGCCCGATGTTGCCGACGATCACGATCAGGGAGATGCCGATGTACAGCGCCGCCATCCAGGGCACGAGCCGCGAGGTCACCGCCGCGATCGACGGCATGCCGCCCACGATGATCCCGTAGACGAAGGTCGCGAGCACGAGGCCGAACACCCAGCCGTAACCCTCGGGCAGTCCGAAGGTCTGCACGATCATCGCGTTGGCCTGGTTGCCCTGGAACATGTTGCCGGCGCCCAGCGCACCCACGATCACCAGAATCGCGAACAGGAAGGCGAGGACCCGGCCCAGGCGCGGCAGGCCGCGCTCCGCCAGGCCGTCGCGCAGGTAATACATGGGGCCGCCGGACACGACGCCCGAGGGCAGGATGGTCCGGTACTTCACGCCCAGCGTGCATTCGGTGAACTTGGCGGCCATGCCGAGCAGCCCGACCAGGATCATCCAGAAGGTGGCGCCCGGGCCGCCGATGGCCAGCGCGACGCCCACGCCCGCGATGTTCCCCAGGCCCACCGTGCCCGACAGTGCGGTGGCCAGCGCGTGGAAATGGCTGACCTCGCCGACTTCATGCTTCGACGGGTCGGTATAGCGCCCGCGCACCAGGTCGATCGCCAGGCCGAAGCGCCTGAACTGGGGAACGCCGAAATAGAATGTGGCCACCAGGGACGCCGTGAGCAGCCAGCCGGCGATCAAAGGGAATTCGGTTCCCGCCACCGGCACCGAATAGAAGATCAGGTCGACGAACCAGCCGAAGGCCGAGTCAAAGAACGCGTCGATGGCCTGGTCGAACGTGGCGGCGTTCGATGCGGTGGACATGCTGAAGTACATCAGTGACCTGCCTTTCGGATTTGTAGGTTATTTGCGCCGGCGATCATGGCATGTTTGGCGCTGATCCGAGAGCTGCGTTCGCGGACCCGCGTCGCCGCTCGTGTACGCTTGTGCGTCCCGGAGGGCTCGCTGATGGACCGTCTCGAACGTTTCTTCAAGATCCGTAACCTGCTGGCGGCCCGCCGCCACGTCACGCGCGACGAGTTCCTGCAGGAACTCGAAGTGTCCGAGGCCACGTTCAAACGTGATCTCGAATACCTGCGGGACCGCCTGCGCCAGCCGGTGGTCTGGGATCCGGAGCAGCGCGCTTACACGCTGGCGCCCGTGTCGCGCTCGGGCACCGAACGCTTCGAGCTGCCCGGCCTCTGGTTCAGCAGCGCGGAAATCCAGTCCCTGCTCACGGTCGATCACCTGCTCGCCGATCTGGAGCCCGGCCTGCTCGGCGAACTGCTCCGGCCGTTCCGCGAGCGCCTGCGCCGGATCGTCGGCGCCGGCGACCACTCGCTGCGGGAGCTGGGCCGCCGCATCCTCATCCGCAGCATCGGCGCGCGCTTCGTGGCGCCGCGCTATTTCGAGCTCGTGGCGAGCGGAACGCTGTCACGGCGACGGCTGCACATCGATTATTTTGCCCGCAGCACCGGGCAGTCCGAGGCGCGCGTCGTGTCGCCCCAGCGACTGGTCCACTACCGGAACAACTGGTACCTCGAAGCCTGGTGCCACCTGCGGAACGGGCCGCGGCTGTTCGCGCTGGATTCGATCACCCAGGCCCGGCTGCTCGAGGAGCCGGCCTTCGAGGTGGCGGACGAGGAACTCGAGGCAGGCCTGTCGATCAGTTACGGGATCTTCCTGGGTTCTGCAACGCGCCGCGCCGTGCTGCGATTCACGCCGGAGCGGGCGCGCTGGGTCTCGCGCGAGCAATGGCATCCGGACCAGCAGGGTCGCCTCGAAGCCGACGGTTGCTATGTGGTCGAGATCCCCTACGGCGATGACCGCGAACTGCTCCTCGACATCCTGCGCTACGGTGCGGACGTGAAGGTCCTGGAGCCACCTGAACTGCGTGACCGGGTGCGCGCCGAACTCCTGCGGGCCAGCCAGCAATACGCCTGACGCGGCGTCCAGGCTCATCCCCTGAGCCTCCTGCCTTCGATACTGGGG
>CAJACZ010000140.1 GCA_903938365.1 uncultured Pseudomonadota bacterium
CTGCGCAGCATCGAGCTGCCCTTCCTCGCCAGCTGCGCGGCGAACGCGGGCTGGATCTTCCTGTGGCACTACCGCCAGATCGCGGCCAGCGTGGTCGTGATGCTGCTGCTGCTGGCCAGCCTGGCCGTGATCTACGTGCGCCTGCGCCGCCAGCCGGCCTCCGGCCTGCTCGAGCGTGTCGTCGTCGATGGGACCTTCAGCCTTTATGCGGGCTGGATCACCACGGCCACTTTCGCGAATCTCGGCGCGTGGTTCTTCGACATCGGCAGCTACCCCCTGGGGCTCACCATGGACCAGGCGGCGATCGTCACGGTCGTGGCGGCCACGGCAATCTACGTCGCGGTCGGCACCTGGACCTCCGATGCCGTGTACACGGCGGTGTTCGTGTGGGCCTCGCTGGGCATCGTCTATCGTGCCGAGGGTGTCACCGAGGCCGTGCAGCTGGCCGCCGCCGCCGGCTGTGGCGCCGTGGCGCTGGTGACGCTGGTCAGCGCGGCGCGCCGCCTGTTCGGCGGACCGCAGCGCGCATGAGTCCGTGCCGCCGCGCCTGATGCGCCGCCTGCTGCTGCTGGCGGCCGCGCTGGCGATGCCGGCCTGGGGCCAGGCTGCACCGGATCCGGAGGCTGAAGCCCCGCGGACCGCGGTCGTCAAGCCGACCACGCTCACGGTGCCCGAGCTCGTTGCGCTCGAGGCGCAGGCGCCCCCGCCCGTGGGCCGCGGCGAGCGCCTCGATGCCCTGCACGACAGTTTCTATGTCTACGTCGAGAAGCTGTTCGAGTCGCTGGACCGGCAGTTCATCGACGAGGGAGTCGAGCCGGTGCCGGTCATCGCCTCGCCGTTCCGCATCGCGCTCGGCACCGAGCTGATCGACCGCGGCGGCAGCCTCAAGACCGACATCAACACGGAGTTTGACGTCACGCTGCGGCTGCCCAACGCCGAGCGGCGGCTCAAGGTCTTCCTGACTACCGAAGAGCTGTCCGAAACCTCGACGGTGCAGGATTCGGGGTCGTCCGTGCGGGCCGGTCTGCGGCTGGGCGCGGCGCGCTTTTTCGACTTCGAGATCGGCGCGAAGCTGGACGTTCCCCCGGTGGCGTTCGCCGCCGTGCGCTGGAGCAATCGGTTCCGTTCCGGGCCCTGGGACATCCAGCCCTACGCCAAGCTGTTCGCCGAGACCGACGACGGCGTGGGCGCCTCGGGCGCGCTCGTCGTGAACCGCTGGCACGGGCGCACGCTGTTCCGCACGGCCAGTTCGGTGAAGTGGCTCGAGCGGCGAGGCGCCACCGAATGGGCCGAGGTGCTGAGCGTGTCGCGGGTGGCCGCGATGCTCGAGCCCGATCGTTACTCGGCCCGGCTGCGCGGACAGGATCTCGCCGAAGCCTGGGGCCTGCGCCTGCAGGTGGGCGGTTACGAGATCTCGACCGTGGACTATTACGAAGCCAGCGTGTTCCTCAAGCGCCCCGTGCACTCGGACTGGCTGTACCTGGGCGTGCAGCCGCTGGTGCGCTGGGACCGGGAGTTCGACTGGCGGGCTGATCCGGGGATCCGGATCGGCTTCGAGGCCCTGTTCTGGAATCTGGCGCGCGGGGGCGGCGGCCGCCCCCGACGCTAGCGGGTCCGGCGGCCTGCCCCGTGGCCAGGCCGCGCGGCCCTGCGCTTACTTGGCGGGTTCGACCGAGATCGCGAGCGCCTCGGTGAAGGTCACGACGACCTGGTCGCCGGCCTTGAGCTTCTTGATGAAGGCCTGTGCGGCAGGCTTCTTGATCTCGATCTCACGCACGCGCTGGTCGGCGCCGTAGAACCGCACCACGTTGGACTGCGTGTCCACGCCGACGATCGTGACCGGCACGGTGGTGCTGGCGCCGATGAGGCCCGCAGGACGCTTGCCCTTCTCGGCCACGGCGTCGGCGAGTTCGATCGTCGCTTCGGTCGGATCGTTCGCCTTGCGCAGGTCCGCGCCGATCGATTCGTAGTAGCGCGCCACGACCTTGTCGCCCACCTGCACCTGCGGCAGGTTGCGGACCGCGGTGTCCACGTCGACCGTGAATTCGTTGCCCGCCGGGCCCTTCAGGGTCATCTTGCGGGTGGCGACATCCAGCGCGGTCACGACGGCAGAGATTTCCTCGACTTCGGTCATTTCGAGGGGCTTGGGGGTGGTCATGCAGCCGGCCAGCAGGGCGGTCGCCAGCAGCGTGGAAAGGACGAATGTCTTCATGATGGTGCTCCCGTGCCGACAAGCCGGCTTTGCCGGGCATCTTAAGGGAAGTCCGCCGCGCGCGTGGATGCACCTAGGGGCAGGCCCGCAGGGCCGGACGATTGGTATGCTGCTGCGGCGTCGATCCTGACTGTCTTGAGCTCTGCCGCACCGTCGAGCAGGGCATCGGGTGTCCGTCGTGAGCCGTTCACAAGCATGCACGCCCTGATCCATGGCCTGCGGTGGGCGGGCGCGCTGCTGCTGCTGCTGGGTGCCTGCGTCGCGCAGTCCCAGGAACTCGAGCCGCGAGCCTATTCCGCGAGCCCCGTCGGCACGAGCTTTGTCGTCGCCGGCTACGGCAGAACCCGCGGCGACGTCGTCTTCGACTCCTCGTCCGCGTTCACGGACGTCGAGGCCAACGTCGACACCGCCTCGGTGGGCTTCGGCCGCGTCTTCGGGATCGCGGGCCGCCAGGCCAGCGTCGCCGTGGCGCTGCCCTACTCCCGGGGCGACGCCTCCGGCAGTGTCGGCGAGGATCGTCGCTCCGTCAGCCGCTCCGGCGTGGCGGACATCCGCCTGCGCTTCAGTGCCCTGCTGCTGGGCGGTCCGGCGCTCGGCGTCCGTGACTTTGCGTCCCGTGCGCAGAAGCCGAAGCTGGGGGCGAGCGTCCTCGTGGTCGTCCCGAACGGGCAGTACGCGGCGGATCGGCTCGTCAATGTCGGGACGAATCGCTGGGCGGTGAAGCCCGAGCTCGGGTATTCCCACCCGCACGGGCCATGGCAGGCCGATTTCTATGTCGGTGCCTGGCTGTTCGGCGACAACGATGAATTCCTCGGCAGCCAGCGTCGCGAGCAGCGTCCCGTGCTCAATTACCACGGCAGTGTCAGCTACACGTTGCGGCCCGGCACCTGGGCGGCCATCGGTGCGACCTGGTTCAGCGGCGGCGCCACCTCGGTCGACGGCGTGCGCAACGCGGACAAAAAGGACAACCTGCGGCTCGGTGTTACCCTGTCCGTGGCAGCGGGTCGCGGCCATTCCATCAAGTTCTATGCGAGCGATGGAGCCGTGACGCGCGTGGGCGGCGATTTCCGCTCACTCGGCGTCGCCTGGCAGTACGCATGGTTCGACTGAGGGTGCTGGAATGAGTCTCGTGCTGATCGCCACGCTGGTGGCCCTGGGCCTGTTTCTTGCGATGGTGCTGGCCATCGAGATCGGGCGGTACCTGGGCCGGCGCCGGCTCGCTCAGGAACCGGACGGAACCCTCAAGGGTGTCGGAGCGGCCGAGGGCGCCGTGTTCGGCCTGCTCGGCCTGCTCATCGCGTTCACGTTCTCGGGCGCCGCCTCGAGGTTCGAGGATCGGCGGCACTTGATCACCGATGAGGCGAATGCGATCGGTACCGCGTGGCTGCGGCTCGACATCCTTCCGGAGGAATCCCAGCCGCGCTTGCGCGAGCTGTTCCGTCGCTACCTTGATTCGCGTCTGGTCGTGTATTCGTATCTCGAGGACGAACAGCTGGCCCTGCGGAAGCTGGCCGTGTCCAACGGGCTGCAGCTCGAGATCTGGTCCGCTGCCCGGGCCGCCACCCGACTGCCCGGCGCGCCGCCGCAGGCCGCACAGCTCACGCTGCCCGCGCTGAACGAGATGTTCGACATCACCACCACGCGCACGGTGGCGGTGCGCAACCACCCGCCACTGGCCATCTTCATCCTGCTCGGCGCCTGCTGTCTCGTGGGCTCGCTGCTGGTGGGCTACACGGTGGCCGAGAACAAGACCCGGCGCGGGCTGCACACGCTGGGTTTCGCGTTCATCATGGCGCTGGCCGTCTACGTGATCATCGACCTGGAGTACCCGCGCCTCGGCCTGATCCGCATCGACGCCGCCGACCAGGTGCTGATCGACCTGCGCGCCAGCATGGACTGAGGCGTGGCGGACGCCGACCTCAGAACCGGAAGCTGAACCCCAGTCCGGGACCCGAAGTCACGACGTCATACTTGAAGAGGCTGGCCCCGCTGCCGTTCTCGTAATCGACATCGAGGTACCGGTAGCCACCGATGACCTCAAGTTTGTCGCTGGCCTTCCACTGGACCGACACCATGGCCTGCCAGGCGAGGTCGGAGCCGACGCCGAAGCCGCCGACGTCGCCTCTCAGGCCGAGTGACCAGCGCTCGTTCAGCGGCAGCTTCGCAGTCAGGCCCACCAGAGGGTCGACCCAGGATTCGTTCTCGCCTGCGCCGCGGCTGGCGCCCGCGCCAGGGCCCGAACGCAGCACCGCGAGGCCAGCGTCGATGTCGTTGTAGCGCAGGCCGACGAAGGCGACGAGGTTTTCCGTGAGGTGGTACCCGAGGTCGGCTTCGAGCGCGATCTGCTGGACCTCGGCGCTCGCGTCCACCGTGACCAGCGGCCCGCCGACGGCCTTGTCGGCCTGGAGATCCATGTAGATCGCATCGGCCATCACCACCCAGCGGTCGCTGTCGGCGCGATAGGACAGCATGCCGCCGATCTTCAGGTTACTGAGTATGTCGTCGAAGCCCACGTCCACGTCCGCCTCGAGCGGGCCGGCGGGGGTGCCGATCGCCGCCTTGCCCGACATGCCGGAACCCCAGAGATAGGGCGTCAGGGAATGCGTCCACTCCTGGGCCTGGGCCGTTGCGGCAGCGCCGAGGCCCATGGCGAGCGAGACGAGGGTAGGGATCGTGTGTCGCACGGGCTGTCTCCTGTTTGGAACGAGCGCACTCTAATCAACCACCACCGCATCTGCCTTGCCCGAAGGTGCAGTGGCGCAGGACCAGAAAGACTTCAGGATCCGTGCTCATGAGCGATACCCGAGCGACAAGGACGACGAACGAGCTGGCCGAGGAGCGCACCGACCTCGCGCTGCAGCGGACCGTCATGGCGGCGGATCGCTCGCTCATGGCGTGGATCCGCACGGGACTCTCGATGATCAGCTTTGGCTTCACCCTCTACAAAGTGCTGCAGGCCTTCCAGGCCAGCGGCGCGCTGCTGCCGCGCGAGAGCACGCCCCGCAACCTCGGCCTGTTCCTCACAGGCCTCGGTACGGCGTCACTGCTGATCGGCGTGATCGATCACGTCCAGACCCTGCGGCGCCTCAGGTCGGGCGGCGGACAAGGCATCGCGCGCCCCTCGCTGTTCCTGGCGATCCTGGTCGCGGGCCTCGGGATCTTCCTGTTCGTGGCGATCCTCGTCCGCGTGCTCTGAGAGCCCCCCCGCATGGAAGACCTCTGGGCGCGCATCGTCACGGACCTCGCCGGTCGTCTGGACGGACCCCTGTCGCTGCGGTTCCTGCTGCAGCCGACCGTGGCTTCGATTCTCGCGATCCGTGACGGTCTGCGGGACGGGCGGGAGCGCCGGCCACCGTACCTCACCGGCCTGTTCACGGCGCAGGGCTCACGCGCCGCGTGGCTGCACGAGGGCTGGAAGAGCGTCGGCAAGGTGTTTGTGCTGGCGGCCCTGCTGGATCTGGCCTACCAGCTGCTGGTGTTCGGTTTCGTCTACCCCCTGGAGACTCTGCTGGTGGCGTCCGCGCTGGCGCTGCTGCCTTACCTGCTGTTGCGCGGCCCCGTGGCCCGGGCGGTACGATAGGCCCTCATGCGCAAGCTGCTGGGTCTCATCCTGCTCTGTGCCTTCCCGTCGGTTTCGATCGCGGCGGATGAGCAGAAAAGCGTCCTCGTGCTGTACAGCTACAGCCGGCTGATGCCTGCGGTCTTCGAGGCCGATCAGGGCCTGCGCGAAGGTCTCCCGGACGTCGAGGCGAAACGTGTCGGGCTCTACGAGGAATTCTTTGACGAACCGCGGTTTGGCGGCGAAGCGTACTCGGATCTCATGGTGCAGCTGCTGCGCGGCAAGTACGGGAGCCGCCCCCCGGACGTCATCGTTGCCGGTGGCTTCGAGGCGCTGCGCTTCCTGCTGACCCACCGCGAGCGACTGTTCCCGGGGGTGCCCGTGGTGCACGAGGGCATCATGGTCGCATCCGTGCCGTCGCTGCCGTCGCTGCCGTCCGATGTAATCGGCAACCTCGTCGACCCGGATGTGCCGCGCACGCTGGCGCTCGCGCTGCGCCTGCATCCCCGCGCGACGCGGCTCGTGGTCGTCACCGGGAAATCGCCGGGCCATGACCGCGAATGGGAGCAAAGCCTGCGCGCCGACGTTGCCAGCGTCCGCGGCCGGGTCGCGGTCGAATTCCTCTCCGGACTGCCGCATGAGCAGGTGCTCGGGCGCCTCGCCGCTCTGGGCAACGAAGCGGTGGTGTTCACGCCCGGCTACCTCATGGACGGCGACGGCCGGGCCTTCAATCCGCTCGAGGCCCTGCGCGGCATGCTCAGTGCGTCCACGGCGCCGATCTACGTGCCCTACGACACGATGCTCGGCTCGGGCGTCGTGGGTGGTTACACCCGGACGTTCCGCACGGCGGGCCGCGAGACGGGCCGGCTCGCCGACGCGCTGCTGAAAGGCGCGGATCCCGCGACGCTGCGAGTGCCGCCTCCGGAGCCGGCCACGCTGTACCTCGACTGGCGGGAGATCCGTCGCTGGGGCATCAACGACCGCCTCATTCCCGATGACGCCATCGTGCAGTACCGGCGGCCGAGCCTCTGGGACGCGTACCGCGAGCAGCTGATCATCGGTGGCCTCGCGCTGCTGCTCCAGGCGCTGCTCATCCTGTGGCTCTTGACCGAGCGGTTCCGCCGCAGACGCGCCGAGCGCACCGCCGAGAAGCAGCGTTTCGAGCTGGCGCATGCGTCCCGTCGGGCCGTGGCCGGCGAACTGACGGCCGCCATCGCGCACGAGATCAACCAGCCGCTCGGCGCGATCCTCAGCAACGCCGAAGCCGCCGAACTCATGCTCGACTCCGGCGCTGACCGGCGTGTCGAGCTGCGGGAGATTCTCGCCGACATCCGGCGCGACGACCTGCGCGCCGGCGAGGTCATCCGCCGCCTGCGCACCCTGCTGGCGGGCCGCGAGGGTGAGCAGAAGTCCTTCGACGTCAACGAACTGGTACTCGACGCAGTGGCGATCGTCCGCAGCGAGGCGGCGCGCCGGGGCGTGGCCCTCGAGGCGCGGACGGCGGCGGTTCCGGTGTCGACGGTGGGGGACCGGATCCAGCTCCAGCAGGTGCTGATCAACCTCATCCTGAACGCGGCCGATGCGGTGGTCGGGTGCCCCGAGGCACAGCGGCTGGTCACGCTGTCGGTTACGGCCAGCGTGCCGGGCGGCATGACCACTCTCACGGTGCGCGATCGCGGCCAAGGCATCCCCGAGGCGAACCTGTCGCGGATCTTCGACTCTTTCTTCACGACCAAGGGCCACGGCATGGGGCTGGGCCTGTCCATCGCGCGCACCCTCGTCGAGGCGCACGGCGGCCGGATCCACGCCGCGAACCACCCGGACGGCGGTGCGCTTTTCTCGGTCGAACTGAGGCAGACATGATGTCCACACCCCTCATCCATATCGTCGATGACGATGACTCGCTGCGCACGGCGGTGCTCCGGCTGCTGTCCGCCTCCGGTTACGAGGCGCGCGGTTACGCCTCGACCGGCGATTTCCTGCTGCACGCGAACCTCGAAGGTCCGGGCTGCCTGCTCCTGGACCTGAACCTGCCGGGGCCCTCCGGACTCGAGCTGCAGGAGGAACTGCTGCGGCGGGGCGTCACGCTGCCGGTGGTGTTCCTGACGGGGCGCGCCGGGGTCCCGGAGAGCGTCAGGGCCATGAAGTCGGGTGCCGAGGACTTCCTGACCAAGCCGGTCGAACGCCAGACGCTGCTCGAAGCTCTGGATCGGGCGCTCGCCCGCGATGCGAGCCAGCGTGCCGCACGCGATGGCGCCGAACGTCTGCTCGCCCGGTTCCGGCGCCTGACGCCGCGCGAGCGCGACGTGTTCGAGCGCATCGTGATCGGCCGGCTGAACAAACAGATCGCCGATGAGCTCGGCATCGCGGAGCGCACCGTCAAGCTGCAGCGCGCGCAGCTCATGGAAAAACTCGGGGTCGGCTCCGCGGCCGAGCTCGGTCGGTTCGCCGAGCGGCTGAAGAGCCTGTCTCCCTGATATGAAGGACGTCATGATGAAGGTGCGATGCTGCGCGATCGCGTTGCTGGGTGGGCTGTGGGGCCTGCCCGCCTCAGCCGCGAAGACCGATGTCGTGGTCCTGCTCAACGGTGATCGCATCACCGGCGAGGTGAAGGAGCTCGCCTACGGCCAGCTCAAGTTCAGCACCGACGACATGGGCACGCTCTACATCGAGTGGAGCAAGATCGCCTCGCTCACCACCGCCCAGCAGCTGCAGGTCGAACTGGCGGACGGGCGGCGTGTCTTCGGCCAGGCACCCGAAGCCGGCGTCAGCCGCGGTGCGCTCAGTCTGCGGGGTGGCGCCCCGGCCGGCGCAGTCGTGGTTCCGATGGAAGTGCCGATGTCGGACGTCGTGCGGGTGGTCACCCTCGGCGCGGGCGAGTGGAAGGAGCGGCTCGATGCCGCCGTCAGCCTCGGCTACAGCTTTTCCCAGGCGAGCGACACGCAGGTGTTCAATTTCGCCGGTTCCATCGGTTCGCGCGACCGCAGGCAGCACTGGAACGTCGCCCTCGACGCGCAGCTGACCAGCCAGGACGGCGGCCGCGCCAGCCAGCGTGCGGCGCTGGTGGGGACGCGCGAGCGGTTCATGCCCGACCGCTACTATCGCGAGAGCGCACTCGAGTTCACGCGCAACCAGGAGCTCGGCCTCGACCTGCGCAGCCTGGTTTCGCTGAGCTTCGGCCGCTACCTGATCCAGGACCAGGGGCACGAATGGCGCGCCGGCATCGGTCTGGCGGCTTCGGCGGAGCGGGGCTACGACGGCAACCGGCGCGAGAGCCTGGAAGCGCAGTTCAGTTCCAGCGTCCGCCTGTTCAACTTCGACTCTCCGCAGCTCCACCTCGTGGCCGGTCTGACGCTGCTGCCCAGCCTCAGCGATACGGGCCGCCTGCGCGGCGAGAGCTCGCTGAAGCTGCGGCGCGAACTGGCCCCTGACCTGTTTCTCGAGTTCGGCTTCTATGACAGCTACGACAACCGGCCTGCCGAGGGCGCGGAGAAGAACGACTGGAGCGTCGTGACGTCGCTGGGGTACACGTTCTGATGGATGCGTTCCAGGCATCGCAGGCGTGAGTTTTTGTCATTGGACCTTGCAGATCAAACCATGAAAACCTTGCCGGCTATGCCTATCGCCCGATCACGCGCCGCTCATGCCGCGCGCTCCCTGCCGCGGCTCGTCCCGCTGGTCCTGATCGGCCTCGCGACGTTCACGCGGCCTGCCTCGGCACAGTCCGTCGAGTCCGACCTGCCCGAGGGCTTCGAGGCGCCGGTACTGGACGCCGCGGACTATGCCTTGCCCGACCTCGGCGACAAGCTGCTCTCCGAGGCGGTCCTCGAGGACAAGCGGGACCGCTTCCTGGTGAAGTTCGGCTTCGCCTTCCTGCCGGCCGACTACACCACCTTCGACCAGGACGCCGACAGCGTGGCGCAGGTCGGCGAGCAGGACGACCAGTACGAAGTGCGCTCGCTGCGCTTCATGGCGCGGGGCTACTTCGAGCTGGGCCGCAAGTGGAACTACGTCCTGAGCTACGAGTACAAGGGCTTCGACAAGACCACCGACGCCAAGTGGACGACGACCGACGTGAGTCTGTCCACCGAGTTCGAGGGCATCGGCCGGCTCAGCTTCGGCAAGATCAAGGAGCCCTACGCCTACGAGATGGTCGGCGACGCGGCCAACCTGCCGCACAGCGAGCGCCTGCTGAGCCCGTTCTTCATCTCGCGCAACACCGGCGTGCAGCTCTCCAACACGATGTTCGACCAGCGCGCCACCTGGGCGGTCGGCTGGTACAACGACTGGCTGACCAAGGGCGAGAGCTTCAGCGGCTCGGGCAACGACGTTGCCGCCCGCGTGACCGCGCTGCCCGTGGTGTCGGAGTCGGGTGATCAGTACCTGCACGTCGCGGCCAGCCTGCGCTACTACGCCGGCGACGCCAACACGCTGCGCTTCAAGGGCAAGCCGGCCTCGAACGTGTCCAGCAACTACGTCGACACCGGCAACCTCACCGGGGATCACGCCTGGAACACCGGGCTCGAGGTGCTGTGGGCGAAGCAGGGCTGGTCGCTGCTCGGCGAGTACGTCACTTCCAGCGTCAGCGCGCCTGCGGCCGGCGATCCGGACTTCAGCGGCTACTACCTGACGGCCGGCTGGGTGCTGTCGGGCGAGCATCGGCCCTACGACCGCAAGGCAGGCTACGCGCGCCGGGTGCAGCCGAAGGGCCGCTGGGGCGCCGTCGAGCTCGTGGCGCGCGTCGGCCGGGTTGACCTCGACGACGGCAACGTGCGCGGCGGGGCGATGTCGGGCTGGTGGGCGGGCGCGAACTGGTGGGCGACGCGCCGCTGGAAGGCCAGCGTCGGCTACGGAAACATCGACCTGGACAAGAAGGGCGTGACGGGCAACACGAAGACCTGGCTGTCGCGCATCCAGTGGATCTACTGACCCTGTTTCAGCGATTTCAGAACCATTCAGATGAAAAAAACCCTATATAGAGTCGCCGGCGGTCCAATCGGCAGCCTGACGGGCTTGTTGCTGGCGCTGGCGCTGCCGGCCGGGGCAGCCGACCAGAGTGCCGCCGAGCTCGCGAAGAAGCTGTCGAACCCCGTGGCTGCGCTGATCAGCGTGCCGCTGCAGCTCAACTACGACGCCGACGTGGGCACGAACGACCGCGGCGAGCGCTGGACGCTGAACGTCCAGCCGGTGATCCCGATCTCCATCGGCGAGGACTGGAACCTGATCTCGCGCACCATCCTGCCGCTGGTCTCGCAGCGCGAGGTGTTCGCGGGCGCGGGCAGCCAGTCGGGGCTGGGCGACATCGTGCAGAGCGCTTTTTTCTCGCCCAAGGCGCCCACCGCCGGCGGGCTGATCTGGGGCGTGGGTCCGGCCCTGCTGCTGCCCACGGGCACCGATGACCTGCTGACCGCCGACCAGTGGGCGGCCGGGCCGACCGGCGTAGTGCTGAAGCAGCAGGGGCGCTGGACCTTCGGGGCGCTCGCCAATCATCTCTGGTCGATGGGCGGCGGCGGCTCGAGGCCGGACATCGATGCGACCTTCGTGCAGCCCTTCGTCTCGTACGGGACGCCCACGGGCTGGACCTTCGGCGCCAACCTCGAGACCACCTACGACTGGACCGGCAGCCAGTGGACCCTACCGGTCAACGTGTCGGCCTCCAAGGTCACCCGCATCGGCGGACAACTGGTCAGCATCGGCGGTGGCCTGAAGTACTGGGCGGAAGGTCCGCCCGCCGCGCCGGAAGGCCTGGCGTTCCGCGCCACCTTCACGCTGTTGTTTCCGAAATGAGCCTCCCGCGCCGCGGCACGGGGGTCCGCACCGGCTGACGGGAAGCGCGTAAGCTGGGGTCTCCTACGTCCTCACCCACGCAGCAGGCTCCTCTTGAACATCGCGCTCGCTGAACTGCTGGTCGAATGCCGCCATGCCGGCCTGTCGCTCGAGTACACCGGCGAGGCCAGTCCGGTCCTCACCGCGATCGCCGCGCTGCAGACCTGCGGGCCCGGCGACCTCGTGTTCCTCGACAAGAAGGAATTCCTGCCCCTGGTGCTCGAGCGCGCGCCGGCGGTGGTAGTGACTACGCCGAAGCTCAAGGCGGCGCTGTCCGGGTTGCCGGCGACTACCTGCGTGGTGTTCACGCCGAACGTGGCGCTCGCCCATGCCCTGATCAAGCAGCGTTACGCCGGGCGCGACTTCGCCGCCGCCGGCTGGGAAGGGCCCATCCATCCCTCGGCCGTCGTGCACCCGACCGCGATCATCGACCCCTCGACCCAGGTGGAGCCGCGAGCCGTCATCGGCCGCAATGTGCGCATCGGCCGCGACTGCCGGATCATGGCGGGGGTCGTGATCGAGCACGACGTCACCATCGGTGACGAGACGGTCGTCCACCCCGCCGTGGTGATTGGCTATGGTTGCCGGATCGGTTCGCAGGTCGTGCTGGGACCGGGCAGCATCATCGGCGCCGAGGGCTTCGGTTTCGCCCAGGATGCCAGCCGGCGCAGCCACACGATTCCCCATACGGGCATCGTC
>CAJACZ010000141.1 GCA_903938365.1 uncultured Pseudomonadota bacterium
CACCAAGGAGCAGGTGTTCGGCGCGCCGGCGCACCCCTATACGCAGGCGCTGATCGACGCGCACCTGTTCCCGGACGTGGACCACCGCCGCGTCGACCGGCCGAGGGCCGCGGCGCTCGCGGGCGAAATCCCGGGCGCGGCAGAGCGCGGCGCCGGCTGCTATCTGGTCGGCCGCTGCCCGCTCGAGCAGCCGCGCTGCCGCACCGAGCCGCAGCAGCTGCGCACACTGGAGGACGGGCGACAGGTGCGGTGCTGGCAGATCAGCCCGGCACCGGGCTGAACTCGACGAGCTCGAAGGCCTCGCTGCAACCTGCGTCGATCCGGCAGAAGCCCTCAAGCAACCACGTCGCCAACGCCTGACCAGTCCGGGCTAAAATTCCGGCATGACTGTTCCGATCCGCCGCCACTACGTCGATTCACGCTGGGGGCAAATCCACCTGCATATGGCCGGCCAGCAGGGTGCTGGAAAGCGCCCGCTGCTCTGCTTCCACCTGAGCCCTGGCTCCGGCCGTATGTATCTGCCCTTCCTTGCCGCGATGGGCGATGACCGCCTGGCTATTGCCGCCGACACGCCGGGCTATGGCGGATCGAGCCGCCCGCCCGCGCCACCGGCTGCGGTGGCCGACTATGCCGCGGCACTGGGCGATATTCTCGATGCACTCGACCTGCGCGACATCGACCTGATGGGCGCGCATACCGGCTCGCGGCTGGCGGTCGAACTGGCGCACCAGCGGCCAGACCGCATCCATCGCCTGATCCTGTTCGGCGCCGCCGTCTACACGCCGGAGGAACGCGCGCGGCAAAAAGAAACCTATGTCGCCGGCCGCAAGGGCGTGACCATCACCGACGACTACCTCGGGCGCCAATTTAAAAGCTGGTCGTCCTGGCGTTGGCCGGGCGTGACCGACGAGATGATCTGGCGCTACACCACCGATTCCGTGCTCGATCCTGAACGCTCGTGGTGGGCCCATGGCGCCGTCTTCGATCACGACATGGGCGCGCGCATGAAGGCGCTGCCGAACGAGGTGATGGTCGTCAGCGTCAAAGACGACATCTTCGAGCCGACGCGGCGGTCGAAGGCGTTCATCAACCGCGGCACCTTCTTCGAGCGCGAGGACTGGGGCCACTGGTTCCTGGAAGTGAAGACCGACGAATTCACGCCCATTGCCCGCGCCTTCCTCGACAGCGCCTGAGGCCCGTCATGACAACGCTGGAAGACTGAATTTTCCGCCTGGAAGCCATCGAGGACATTCGCCAACTGAAGGCACGCTCTTGCGCCTGTGGCGACCGGCTGATCCCGCTTGACGATGGGCACACGATCTTCACCGCAGACGCGGTGTGGGACGGCGGCAAGGTTGGCCGCCACGAAGGCCGCGACGCCATCGTCGCGTGTTTCCACCAGCAGGTGCCGGTCATGCTGTTTTTCCGCTCATCTGCTCGCCAACCCGATCATCGAGGTGCAGGCCGGCACCGCGCAGGCGCAATGGTGGTCGATCACGCCGGCGACGCGGCTGCGCGATGGCAAGCAACAGGCCTATTGGATTCTTGGGTCATACGACGACAGGCTGGTGCGGCAGGACGGCCGCTGGCTGTTCAGCGCCGTGAATTTCCGCATCAGCTTCAGGCTCGCCCGCCGTTCCACTAGGTCATGCCGGTAACGGGCGCATTCCGACCGCGCGACCTTTTCGCGCGACCACGGGCGTCGGGAACGAGGCGTATTCCACCGCCTCAACGCGCGCGGAGCAGCGGCGCAACGCGACCGCTGGAACCAGAGGTCCGAACCGCTAGGCATAAACGGTGGCCAGGAATTGGTCAACACGGCGCCGGATCCGGTCGACCTCGTCGCGCGACCACGATGGGCCACTCTCGAAGACGGTGCCGTCTTTCACGGTGATTCGAACACGGTATGTCGGTGCACCTTCGTCCTCGTCGCGAACGCCGATCTCCGTACGCACGACGTCGGACAAAGGCAGCACCTGGCTGGTGCGCCTCACGACCGGTGCCTCCGTGGAGTAGCTGAACGTCGCCGTACGCCGATCGAAGACGATCTTCGAGCTCATACCGGCGACCGCCGCGAAGACGAGGAATACGCTGAGCGCCATCGCCCCCGCAGAAATGCCAGCGGCCACGAAGAAGTAGGGATTCAGGAAAGACTTCCACTCGATCTTGATGAGCAGCTCGTAGGGAGCGGCCAATGGAAAGAGGCTCAGGGCGGCGAGCAGGATACGCATCCCGACGAGCATCCGGGACCGAATCTCCAGACAATCCCCATGTTCGACCAGCGTGGGATACGACATACGCGGATAGTACTTTCAAAAGCCCTACGGACGGCGACGAACCGCGCTCGTCCACTGCGCAAAGGCTCGACGGGTGTCGACGCCCGCCTGCGACACGGCCCGATCAACCCCGCTCCGCTGCCGCTTCGGCGGCGCAGGTCTGTCTCGGGATCCGCGACCGAGCGTGTCTCCAGGGTTTGTTGTACATCTGGAGGCCCAGCGGGGCCGCCCCCAAGGGCGGGCGACTTCCTCGACTACCACGATGCCGTGCACTTGCGGCTGACGTTGGCGTAGCGTCGCCTACGGGCGGGACGCCGCTCGGTCAACTGTTGGTGATCGCGGTGAACTGGCGCGATCCGCCTACGTGGTACGGCATCGAACCGATCGGTTATGCGCAGAGTTCTAGGGCGGGATTCATGAATATCCGCAGGGGTCGGGCCCTCATTCGGGCAGGATAAAGCCACGATGCTCTATACCCCGACTTGAACCATTCGCTTTCTGTGGCGGATAGTACGGTCCGCTCCTCGAGAACCGAAGACACCTCCAGCGACAATAGTGAAGCCCACGTCCGATAATCAGCTTTTTCTGGACTCCTACGAAGGCGAAGGCCTAAAGACCATGTGGTGCTGGAAGAACGAGAAGACCGGCGAAAGTTCGCAGGAGTTCCACTCCAAGGGTGCTGCGATGCGCGCCTGGCGCGACGGCAAGCTCGAATGGTCGCGACTGGAAGACTTGGGGGATTGAGGGACGAACCGCGATCTGACCACTCGCGGGCTTGCGGTAGCCTGCCGGACGTTAACTTGCAATCAGATGGTCCTCAGCTGAACGGTCCATCCCGTGTTGGCGGCTTGGATTAGTTGACCGTCTCCCCGCTCGCGTCGATGAACCCCTCTACCTCGTCGCGCAGCCCGTCCATGGCGATCTCGATCGCGAACACC
>CAJACZ010000142.1 GCA_903938365.1 uncultured Pseudomonadota bacterium
ATACGAACTGCAGCAGCGGGGCGTGGTGGCCGAGCCGGACGCTGCCGGCACGCTGACGGTCCGCGCCAGCATCCGCAACAGCGGGCGCAAGGCACAGCCGGCGCCGACGCTGCGGCTGACGCTGCTCGACCGGTTCGGCAATCGCGTGGCCAGTCGCGACCTGCGGCCGGGTGAATACGCGGGTGCCGCGAACGCCGTGCCGGAGGGCGCAATGCTGCAGCCCGGCCAGCGCCTCGACGCGGAAGTGTCGGTGCTCGACCCCGGTGGTGAAACGGTGGGTTTCGAACTGGACGCCTGCCTGACACGATCCGACGGCTCGACGGCCTGCGCCGCCGAACTCGCTCCCGTCATCGCCAGCGCGCCCTGACGCCGTGTTCCGCATAGGCCCCTGGACGATCCCCGCTCCGGTCGTGCTCGCGCCGATGGCGGGAGTGACCGACCGGCCGTTCCGGATCCTGGCCCGGCGCCTCGGTGCAGGCCTCGCGGCCTCGGAGATGATCACCTCCGACACCCGCCTGTGGAACTCGCGCAAGACCCGGCAGCGCATGAACCACGATGGAGAGCCGGAGCCGCGCGTCGTGCAGCTCGCGGGCGCGGACCCGGAAGCGCTCGCCGAGGCGGCGCGCCGCAACGTCGACCTCGGTGCGCAGATCATCGACATCAACATGGGCTGTCCGGCCAAGAAGGTCTGCAACAGCCTGTGCGGCTCGGCGCTGCTGCAGGACGAACCGCTGGTCGCCCGGATCCTCGCCGCGGTCGTCACCGCCGTGCAGGGCGCGGTACCCGTGACGCTCAAGACGCGCACAGGCTGGAACCGCGACCGCCGCAATGGCGTCCGCATCGCGCAGATCGCCGAGGAGAGCGGCATCGCCGCGATCGCGGTGCATGGCCGCACCCGTGCCGACTTCTATGAAGGCGAGGCCGAGTACGACACGATCCGCGACATCAAGGCCGCGGTCGGCATTCCCGTGCTCGCCAATGGCGACATCGACAGCGCGGACAAGGCGCGCCGGGTCATGGCCCACACCGGTGCGGACGGGGCGATGATCGGCCGCGCCGCCCATGGCGCGCCGTGGATCTTCCGCGAAGTCAACGGCTTTCTGACCACGGGGGCGCTACCCCCGCCGCTTTCGCGCTCGGAGCAGCGTGATATAGTTCTGCTGCATCTCGAGTCCATCTACGCCTTCCACGGCGAAGACTCAGGCCTCCGGATCGCACGCAAACATCTCGGCTGGTACAGCGGGCTTCTCGACGATGCGCAGGACGCGCGGGCTCGATTCATGGCCGCAGGGTCCACGTCCGCGCAGTTCGCATGCGCCGCGGAGCGACTGGACGAATGGGTGTGCAGGGCGGTGTTTCCGCCCGACGAAACCAGGATTCCCCCAGGGAATCTCCAGGTCCAGGGCAATGCCGGCTAAGAAAAACCTCAGATCGCACGCCGACGCGGACGGCGTACCCGGTTCGCGCGAACTGCCGCTGCGCGGCCATGCCGAACGCGCGCTCTCCGACTATTTCGCGAACCTCGACGGCCACGATCCGTCGCGGCTCTACGAACTGGTGATGCGGGAAGTGGAAGAACCCCTGTTCCGCGTCGTGCTCGATTACGCCGACGGAAACCAGAGCCGCGCCGCCGGCATCCTGGGCATCAACCGCGGCACGCTGCGCAAGAAGCTGCGCGAATTCGGCCTCTCGGCCGACTGACCACACCACCGAGGCCCGCATGCCCGTTACTGTCCGTCGCGCCCTGCTGTCGGTATCCGACAAGACGGGAATCCTGGAACTCGCCCGCGAACTCGTGCGCCGCAACGTCCAGCTCCTCTCGACCGGCGGCACCGCGCGCCTGCTGCTCGAGGCCGGGATCCCCGTGACCGAAGTGTCGCGGCACACGGGATTCCCCGAGATCATGGACGGGCGCGTGAAGACGCTGCACCCCAAGATCCATGGCGGTCTGCTGGGGCGCCGCGGCATCGACGAGAGCGTCATGGCCCTGCACGGGATCGAGCCGATCAACCTGCTCGTGGTCAACCTGTACCCGTTCGCCGAAACCGTCGCGCGGCCGGGTTGCACCTATGCGGAGGCCATCGAGAACATCGACATCGGTGGTCCGGCGATGGTGCGCGCTGCGTCAAAGAACCATGACGCCGTCACGGTGCTCGTCGACCCGGCTGATTACGCCGCGGTGCTCGGCGAGCTCGACCGGAACGAGGGCGCGACGACGCTGCCGCTGCGCTCGTGGCTCGCGGCCAAGGCCTTCGCACATACGGCACGCTACGACACGATGGTCGCCAGTTACCTGCTGGCGCGGAACCCGGCGCCCGGCGAGTACTTCCCGGGCACGCTGCCGCTGGTCTATGAAAAGGCCCTCGACCTCCGGTACGGCGAGAACCCGCACCAGCGCGGCGCGTTCTACCGCGACCCCACCGTACGCGGTCCCTCGGTGGCGACGGCCGTCGTGCTGCAGGGCAAGGAGCTGTCGTTCAACAACATCGCCGACGCCGATACCGCCATCGAGTGCGTCCGCCAGTTCGGCGAACCGGCCTGCGTGATCGTCAAGCACGCCAATCCCTGCGGCGTGTCGGTCGCAGCCACGCCGCTCGACGCCTACGAGGCGGCGTACCGCACGGACCCGACCTCCGCGTTCGGCGGCATCATCGCGTTCAACCGGCCGATCGATGCAGCGACCGCGCAGGCGATCGTCGGACGGCAGTTCGTCGAAGTGCTCACTGCCCCCGCCGTCTCGCCCGAGGCGCGCGCGGTGCTCGCCACCAAGCCGAACATCCGCGTGCTCGAACTCGGCGACCTGACGCGCTCGAGCGGCGTCGACGTCGAGTTCCGCAGCGTCACCGGCGGCCTGCTCGCCCAGTCACGCGACCTCGGCCTGGTCGCGCGCGCCGATCTCAAGGTGGTTACGCGGCGGGAGCCGACCGCGGCTGAACTGGACGACCTGATGTTCGCCTGGCAGGTCGCCAAGTACGTCAAGTCCAACGCCATCGTCTATGCCCGCGGCCGTTCGACCATCGGCGTCGGCGCCGGCCAGATGAGCCGCGTCTACTCGAGCCGCGTCGCGGCCATGAAGGCAGCCGACGAAAAGCTCGAGGTCAGGGGCTCGGTCATGGCTTCGGACGCGTTCTTCCCGTTCCGCGATGGTCTCGACGTCGCCGCGCAGTTCGGCATCGCGGCGGTCATCCAGCCGGGCGGCAGCCTGCGCGACGCCGAAGTCATCGCTGCGGCGGATGAGCACGGCATGGCGATGGTGTTCACCGGCATGCGCCATTTCCGTCACTGAGATGAAGGTACTGATCGTCGGCTCAGGCGGACGCGAACACGCTCTGGCCTGGAAGTGCGCGCAGTCCTCGCGGGTGTCCGAGGTGCTGGTGGCTCCGGGCAACGCCGGCACGGCGTGCGAGCCGCGGGTACGCAATGTCGAGGTCGCCGCGGAAGACGTGCCCGCCCTGGTGGCGCTCGCCCGGCGCGAACAGGTGGCCCTGACGATCATCGGCCCTGAAGCGCCTCTGGTGCTCGGTGTCGTCGATGCCTTCGAGGCGGCCGGGCTGCGCTGCTTCGGACCGCGCCGCGCGCCCTCGCAGCTCGAGGGCTCCAAGGCCTTCACCAAGGAATTCCTGCGCCGGCATGGCATCCCGACGGCGGGCTATGCGACCTTCACGCGCGGCAACTTCGATCCGGACTGGGTCCGCGGCCAGCGCACGCCCATCGTCGTGAAGGCCAGCGGCCTTGCCGCGGGCAAGGGCGTGATCATCGCCGCCACGGCCGAGGAAGCGATCGCCACCGTCGAGTCGATGTTCGCCGGGCAGTTCGGCAGCGCCGGGACCGAGGTGGTGGTGGAGGAGTTCCTGCCCGGCGAGGAAGCCAGCTTCATCGTCATGGCGGACGGCGAGCATGTGCTGCCCTTCGCCACCTCGCAGGACCACAAGCGCGTCGGCGACGGCGACACCGGCCCCAACACCGGCGGCATGGGTGCCTACTCTCCGGCGCCGGTGGTCACGCCCGGGATGCACGAGCGCATCATGCGCGAGGTCATCCATCCCACGATCCGCGGGCTCGCCGCCGACGGGATGCCCTACACGGGCTTCCTGTACGCCGGCATCATGATCGCGCCGGACGGCACTCCCAACGTGCTCGAGTTCAACTGTCGCTTCGGTGACCCGGAAACCCAGCCGATCCTCTCCCGACTGCGTTCGGACCTCACCGTGCTCTGCGAGGCCGCACTGGATCGTCGGCTCGACGAGGTGAGCATGGACTGGGATCCGCGGGCAGCCCTGGGCGTGGTGATGGCGGCCGAAGGCTATCCGGACACTGTCCGAAAAGGCGATCCGATCACGGGCCTCGACAAGGCCGCGGCACTGCCCGGCAAGGTTTTCCATGCGGGCACCGCACTGCGCGACGGGCAGGTCGTGACCAGCGGCGGCCGTGTGCTCTGCGCCGTGGGACTCGGCGATTCGGTCCGCGAAGCCCAGCGCGAAGCCTACGCGCTGGTCCAGGCCATCCGCTGGTCCGGCGTGCAGTACCGCCACGACATCGGCTATCGCGCGATCGACCGTGAGCCCGGCTGAGGCCACGCCGGCGCCCACCCATCGTCCGCCGCCGCGCACCGTCCCGGGCGTGACGCCGCGGCTGCGCCGCCGCCTGCAGCGCATCTTTGGTCTCTCGAGCATGGTGTCGCCGCGACTGGCGGCCTGGCTGGCCCTCGAACTGTTCGTGCTGCCGCCGCGCCGCCGCATGGATCCCGAGGACGTGCCCGTCGTGGCTCGCGCCCTGCGTCACGACCTCAGGGTCGCGAACAAGCGCCTGCTCGTGCTCGAGTGGCGCCCCGACGGCTCCGCCATGGACGCGCCGGCAGTGCTGCTGCTGCACGGCTGGGGCTCGCACGCTGCGCGCTTCGGCAACTTCGTGGACCCGCTGCTCGCACAGGGCTACCGGGTCGTCGGCATCGACGCACCGGCGCACGGCGAATCCGAGGGTCGCCGTTCCGATCTGCCGCAGTTCCGCTCCGCGCTGGCCGCGGCGCTCGAGCGCTTCGCGCCGGTCGAATCAATCGTCGCGCACTCGCTGGGCGCCTGCGCGGCGGTCTGGCAGCTGGCAGACCAGCCCCATCCGGAGGTGCGCTCACTGGTGACGGTCGGGATGCCGCGCGACGTCGGCTACGTGATGGAGTCCTTCGAGCTCGTGCTGGGGCTGCGCCCGGCGGTGCGTGCCGCGCTGCGGCAGCGCTTCGAGAGACGCTTCGGGGCCGCGCCGGAACAGTTCGCGGCGCACGCGCTGGCCGACCGGCTGCACGTGCCGACCCTCGTACTGCACGACGAGGACGACGACGTCGCGCCGCTCGAGCATGCGCGCGAATTCGCCGCCGCCCTGGGACAGGGCAGGCTCAGCATGACCAGCGGGCTGAACCACAGCGGCCTGTTGCGCGACCCGGAGGCCATAGCGCGCACCGTGGCCTTCATCGTCGAGCAGCGCGCGGGCGTCAGAAGCTGACGCGGAAGAACGCCTCGGGACCCCTCGCCTCGATGTCGAGCCGGCCGGGCAGGTCGGCATCCGAGACCTCGGCCTTGAGCCCCAGCAGCGAGTAGCCGAGGCCCAGTGCCACGTTCGGTTTCCAGCGGTACTGGACGTCGAGGTGGAAGTCGCGGAACGCGCCCGAAGCTTCATCGATGTCGACTTCCAGGTACTGGAGATGCCCGTTCAACGACCACCGCGGGGCGATGCGCCAGCTGCCGCCGACACCGATCGTGGGCAGGACGCCGAAGGCGGAACCGCGCTCGCGGATGCCACGGGCCTCGACCTGCGCGAGCGACTCTGCCTCAGTCAGGTGGATACCGCCGCCCACGGTGAACTCCAGATCGTCCGACTTCCAGAGAGACCAGCCATAGATCAGGCCCATCATGCGCCAGTCGAGGGTCGTCGCGACGCGGTCACCGGGGTTGAAGGTCTGGTTGCGGAAGTCGATGCGCCGGTCGAGCACGGCCTCGCCGTAGCGTTCGAGACGGAAGTAGTCGACTCGCAGGCGGTGCCGGTCACGCATCCGGAAAGTGAGTTCGAGGCGGCCCTGGTCCACCTGGTCGTCGAGGCCCAGGTCATCCTCGGCGCTGAAGGAAGTGCCGGGCGCGCCCGTATCGCTGTCGAAGCGGCCCTCGGAGGAGACCGCAGCGTGCGCGTAAGAGGCGCGCAATGCGAAGCGGTCGTCGAGCGGGCTTGCCGGGCCGCCCTCGGCCGCCCACGCCTGCCACGGGCACAGACCGCACAGCGCCAGTGCACTCAGTCGATGGATCGCGACGACTCGCATTCACGCCTCCCAGTGGTCCTGGCCTGGCGGTATGCCAGCCGACCGACCCTCCAGGGCAGGCCGGCCGACACGGCTCTCGTACAGGCTCAGCGCTTCATGGCCTCGAAGAACACCGCATTGGTCTTGGTGTCCTTCATCTTGTCGAGCAGGAACTCGATGGCCGCAAGCTCGTCCATCGGATGCAGCAGCTTGCGCAGAATCCACATCTTGGCGAGCTCGCCCTGATCGGTGATCAACTCTTCCTTGCGCGTGCCGGAACGGTTGATGTTGATCGCCGGGAAGACGCGCTTTTCGCCGATGCGGCGATCGAGATGGATCTCGCTGTTGCCGGTGCCCTTGAATTCCTCGTAGATGACATCGTCCATCTTGGAACCGGTATCGATCAGCGCCGTGGCGAGGATGGTGAGCGAGCCGCCCTCCTCGATGTTGCGCGCCGCACCGAAGAAGCGCTTCGGCCTCTGCAGCGCATTGGCGTCGACACCACCCGTGAGCACCTTGCCCGAACTGGGCACCGAGGTGTTGTAGGCGCGCGCGAGCCGCGTGATGGAGTCGAGCAGGATCACGACGTCCTTCTTGTGCTCGACCAGGCGCTTGGCCTTCTCGATGACCATCTCGGCCACCTGCACGTGGCGGGCTGCCGGCTCGTCGAAGGTCGAGGAGACCACCTCGCCCTTCACGGTGCGCTGCATCTCGGTGACTTCCTCGGGCCGCTCGTCGATGAGCAGCACGATGAGGTAGACCTCGGGATGGTTGGCCGTGATCGCGGTGGCGATGTTCTGCAGCAGCATCGTCTTGCCGGCCTTCGGCGGGGAGACGATGAGGCCGCGCTGGCCCTTGCCGATCGGGGCGACCAGGTCGATGGCGCGCGCGGTGAGATCCTCGGTCGAGCCGTTGCCGCGCTCGAGCTTGAGCCGGCGCGTCGGATGCAGCGGCGTGAGGTTCTCGAACAACACCTTGTTGCGCGAACTCTCGGGCGAGTCGAAGTTGATCTCGCCGACCTTGAGCAGCGCGAAGTACCGCTCGCCCTCCTTCGGCGGACGGATCAGACCGGAGATCGTGTCACCGGTGCGCAGGTTGAAGCGCCGGATCTGCGAGGGGCTGATGTAGATGTCGTCCGGTCCGGCGAGGTAGGAGCCGTCGGCCGAGCGCAGGAAGCCGAAGCCGTCCTGCAGGATCTCGAGCACGCCGTCGCCGTAGATGTCCTCGCCCTTGCGCGCGACCGCCTTGAGCAGGGCGAAGATGATGTCCTGCTTGCGCGAGCGCGCCATGTTCTCGACGCCCAGCGATTCGGCCAGGGCCACCAGCTTGCTGATGGGCATGGCCTTGAGCTGGGTGAGATTCATCGAATTGCGCGAAGCGGCAAGCTCTGCGGGACTGATGATCTCCGCGTCTTCGCCGGAGTCGATGAACGGCGCATGGTCCATGGGCATTTCGTCGTGCATCGGGCCGCCGACGTTGCCGTGACGACCACCGCCGCCGCCGCCACGGTTCGGATCCCGGTTGCCGCCGCCACCGCCGCCGTGCCGCGGGCCTTTGTTGGACCGGTTGCGACCGCCGCCTTCGCGGCCACCGCCTTCGCGACCGCCGCCGCCACCACCGCCGCCGCCCTGATTACCGAGGTAGCCTCTCACAGGTGACTGTCCAGGAAGGAAGCCAGCTGTAACTTGGAGAAGGCGCCCACCTTCTGCGCCTCGACCGTCCCGTTCTTGAACAGGATCACGGTCGGGATGCCACGGATGCCGAACTTGGGCGGCGTCTGGGGGTTCTGGTCGATGTTGATCTTCGCGATCGTGACCTTGTCTTTGTACTCGGTCGCGATCTCGTCGAGGATCGGGGCAATCATCTTGCAGGGGCCGCACCATTCAGCCCAGAAATCGAGCAGCACGGGCTTGTCGGATTTCAGGACGTCCTGGCTGAATGTCGAATCACTGGTATGCACGATGTGAGGGTTGCTCACGCGGGTAAACCTCCGGTTGGAGTGCGGGAAGGGCTCGAGAAGGGGGGGCATCGGGTGCCGGTTTTCAGGCCCGCGGCGGAACGCCGTGTATTGATGGGCCGTCAAACGGTTACACTAGACCGTTGAGAAGTTCGGGTTTTGCCTCTGGACAGACCAGGACTCTAGGTTAAATGACGGAGTTTTCGGAATCGGTGCGGACAGAACGTCCGTCTTGATTGCTTTTGTAGCGTTTCCCGGGCGCTTTTGCAAGCGTCCCCCCTTGTTCGTCACCCCGACGGTATTCAATGTCCGACACACATCTTTCAGACCTCACCTTCTCCGCGCTCGATCTGGATCCCAGGATCATGCGGGGCATCGAAGACACCGGCTTCACGCGCTGCACGCCCATCCAGGCGCAGACGCTGCCCATTGCCCTGCTGGGCAAGGACGTCGCCGGGCAGGCGCAGACAGGGACCGGCAAGACTGCCGCCTTTCTCCTCGCCCTGTTCCAGAACCTGCTGAAAACCCCCTCGCCGCCCACCCGCGGTGCGACCGGCATCCGCGCGCTGGTGGTCGCACCGACACGCGAACTCGCCGTGCAGATCCACCATGACGCGATCGAACTGGGCAAGTACACGGGCCTGAAGATCGCGGTCGTCTTTGGCGGCGTCGACTACGAAAAGCAGCGGCGCGAACTCGAAGACGGGGTCGACGTGCTGATCGGCACGCCGGGCCGCATCATCGACTACTACAAGCAGCACGTTTTCGAGATGCGCGACGCCCAGGCCGTGGTGCTGGACGAAGCCGACCGCATGTTCGACCTCGGCTTCATCGCCGACATCCGCTACATGCTGCGGCGCCTGCCGGCGGCCGAGAAGCGGCAGTCCATGCTGTTCTCCGCGACGCTTTCCCAGCGTGTGCTGGAACTCGCCTACGAGCACATGAACAGCCCGGAGCTGGTGCAGATCGAGCCGGAAAAAATCACCGCGGACCGCGTCCGGCAGGTCATCTACTACCCCTCGATGGAAGAAAAGACCCCGTTGCTCGTGGGCCTGCTGCGCAAGGCAGACCCGCATCGCTCGATGGTGTTCGTCAACACCAAGCGGGCGGCGGAACGGCTCGAGGACGTGCTGCGCGCGAATGGCATCGACGCACAGGCGCTGTCCGGCGATGTCCCGCAGAACAAGCGGCTGCGGTTCCTCAAGGACTTCCATGACGGCAAGCTGGCCGTCCTGATCGCGACCGACGTGGCCTCGCGCGGACTGCACATCCCCGAAGTGAGCCACGTGTTCAACTTCGACCTGCCGCAGGACTCCGCAGATTATGTCCACCGCATCGGCCGCACGGCCCGGGCCGGCGCCGAAGGCGACGCCATCAGCTTCGCCTGCGAGGAATACGCGGTCGCCCTGCCGGACATCGAGACCTACATCGGGCGCAAGATTCCGTTCGATCCCATCACTCCGGACCTGCTCGCGCCGCTGACCTGGCCCCCGCGCCGCCATTACGAGCCGCGCTTCGGCTCCGGCGGCGGCGGTGGACGCGGCGGCGGTCGCAGCGGCGGTGGTGGTGGTGGCCGGGGTGGCCCCCCCGGCCGGGGCGGCGGTGGCCGTGGCGGCCCGCCGGGTCGCGGCGGTGGCGGTGGCGGGGGTGGTGGTGGCGGGCGCAGCATGGGCGGCCGCCCTGCAGGCGCTCAGGCAGCGCCTCCGTCGGCGGTATCGGAATCGCGTTCGGAGGGCGGGGCCCCGGCCCACGCGGGTCGCGCCGAGGGCTCCTCGGGCGGCGCGGCGGCAGCGGGCGGCAGTGCGGCGGATGGCGCCCCGGCCAGGCGCCGGCGACGCGGCGGTCGCG
>CAJACZ010000143.1 GCA_903938365.1 uncultured Pseudomonadota bacterium
AGCTGACCCGGGACGCAGACTGAACAGCATGCGGAACCGCCTGGTGCCGCGGATGACGTGCCTGGCGGTCGCACTGGGCCTGCTGGCCGGCTGCACCGTGCCCCGCGTCCCGCTCGGCGATCCGCTGGTGCGCATTGACCCCGAGCAAGGCCATCGCTACGGCACGCTCGGTCGGACGCGCCATGCCGATGACCTGCTGTTCATCGTGAGCTTCTCCGGCGGTGGCGTGCGCGCCTCGGCCATGGCCTACGGCATCCTCGAGCAGCTCGCGGCGGACCGCATCCGCCACGACGGCCAAGAGACGCGCCTGCTGGACGAAGTCGACATCATCTCGGCGGTCTCGGGCGCCAGTGTCACCGCAGCCTATTACGTCCTGCACGGTGACCGGCTGTTCAGCGACTTCGAGCGCCGCTTCCTCAAGCGCGACGTCGACGGCGAACTGCAGCGCAGTGTGCTGTTCGACCCGCGCAACTGGTTCCGGCTCGCTTCGGCGGACTACGCGCGCGGTGACCTCTATGCCCGCTATTTCGACAAGCGCCTGTTCCGGGGCGCCACCTTTGGCGACCTGAACCATGGCAGCTCGCGTCCGTTCCTGATCCTGAACGCCACCGACCTCGGCGTCGAGAGCCGATTCGAGTTCACGCAGGAGTCCTTCGATCCGATCTGCGTGGACCTCGCCCGCTACCCGCTGGCGCGCGCCGTGGCGGCGTCCTCCGCGGTCCCGGTGTACACCACGCCCATTGCGATCCAGAACCGCGCCGGCACCTGCGGCTTCCGGATGCCCGACTGGGTCGGACCCGCGCTGGCCGCGGGCGATCACGATTCGCGCCTCTACAGTCAGGCGATCACCCAGATCAGCTACCAGAACGCCGGGCTGTATCGTTACCTGCACCTCGCCGATGGTTCGCTCTCGGACAACCTTGGCGTGCGCGCTGCGCTGGACGCCATCACGCTCGCCGGGGGCGACCCCGCCTCGCTGGGCCGCATGCTGCAGCTCGGCAAGCTGCGCAAGATCGTCTTCCTCACCGTGAACGCCTCGGGGCTGCAGACCGAGCGGCTGGCCTGGCGACGCCAGCCGCCGGAGCTCTCGGAGATGATCCGCATGCTCGGCACCGTGCCCGTCGATCGCTACTCGGTGGAGAGCAAGGCCCTGCTGCGCGAGACGCTCGCCGAGTGGGCCAGCGAGCTGGCGAAGGAGGGTCGCCGCGGCGACCTGCATTACATCCAGGTCGAACTCGACCACCAGGGGGATCGTGGCCGCTACGCGCGCCTGCTGGGCCTGCCGCTGAGCTTCAGCGTCGAGGACGCCGACGTCGACGCCTTGCGCTGTGCCGCGCGCGAACTGCTGGCCGAATCGCCCGAATACCGGCGCCTGCTCGCCGATCTCGGCGGAGCGGAACCCCGCCCCCTCACCGGCTGTCGCTGAGCGCCCCGGGAAGCGCTTGTTCCGGGACTTCCCGGGCCCCTGTCGCTGCAGATCCACATGTTGCACCGCACACCGGGGTAGGTATGATCCGCGGCCCGTCCGATGGGCGTCACCTGGGCAGGATCATCACGATGCGCTTGAAGAGTCTCGCCATGGCCGCGGTGTTCGCCGGCCTGACGTACGCCTTCTGGGCCTTCGTGAACCAGCCGACCAGCGAACCGGCCTGGCCGTCGCGGATCCAGGGCTTCGCTTTCTCGCCCTACACGGCGGATCAGGATGCGGTCCGCAACGATATCGCCAGCCCGGTCCAGATCGATTCCGACCTGGAACTGCTGGCCGGCAATACCGAGGCGGTGCGCACCTACAGCACGCTCGACGGCCTCGGTGTCGTGCCGCAGCTGGCGGCCCGCCATGGGCTGAAGGTGACGGTTGGAGCGTGGATCGACACTCGGCTGGCGCGCAACCAGCGCGAGATCGCCAACGCGACGCGCCTCGCCCGCGATCATTCCAACGTCGCCCGGGTCATGATCGGCAACGAGGCGGTGCTGCGCGGCGACCTGCCGCTCGAGGTCATGTACGAGTACCTCGACCGGGCGCGCGCCCAGATCGAGCAGCCCGTCAGCACCGCCGAGCCGTGGCATGTGTGGATCAAGAACCCCGAACTTGCCGACCACGTCGATTTCATCGCGGTCCACCTGCTCCCGTACTGGGAGGGGGTCGAGGTCGAGGCCGCCGTGGGCTATTCGGTGGACCGCATGCGCGAGCTGCAGAGCCGGTTCCCCGACAAGCCCATCGTGATCGGCGAGGTGGGCTGGCCGAGCAACGGGCGGACGCGCGACTCTGCCGTGGCCAGTCCGTCCAACCAGGCCCTGTTCCTGCGCCGCTTCCTCGCCCATGCCGAACGCGAGGGCTGGGACTACTACATCATGGAAGCCTTCGACCAGCCCTGGAAGGCGCGGGCCGAGGGTGCCGTGGGCGCGTATTGGGGCGTCTATGACGTCACCCGTGCGCCCAAGTTCCCGTTCACGGCGCCGATCGTGCGCATCCCCGAATGGCGCACGCTGGCGGGCATCTCGGTCACGCTGGCGCTGTTCGTGCTGGCGCTGCTGTACGTCAACAGCCGCAGCCTGCGCAGTTCCGGGCGTGGCTTCCTCGCTGTCGTCGTCTACGCGACGGCCACGGCTGCGGTGTGGGTCTTCTACGACTACACGCAGCAGTACCTGACCGTCTCCAGCGTGCTGGTGGGCCTGCTGCTGTTCCTCGGGACGCTGGGCGTGATCGCCGTGCTGTTCGCCGAGGCGCACGAGTGGGCGGAGGCCCGCTGGGTCACGCGCCGGCAGCGGCTGATGCATTCGCGCGCGCCTTCCGGGCCCTCCTCGACGGCCCTGCCCAGGGTGTCGATCCACGTCCCGACGCACAACGAGCCGCCGGCGATGGTCATCGAGACCCTCGAGGCGCTGTCACGACTCGACTACCCGGACTTCGAAGTCATCGTGGTCGACAACAACACGCGTGACGCGGCCGTGTGGCGCCCGGTCGAGGCCTGCTGCGCCCGCCTCGGGTCGCGCTTCCGCTTCTTCCACGTGGATCCGCTCGAAGGCTTCAAGGCTGGGGCGCTCAACTTCGCGCTGCGCCACACCTCGGCGGACGCGACGATCGTGGCCGTGATCGACAGCGACTACCTGGTCGAGCACCACTGGCTCCGCGATCTCGTGCCGGCCTTCGACAATCCCCGTGTCGCCATCGTGCAGGCTCCGCAGGACTACCGCGACGCCGGCGAATGCGCCTTCAAGGCGATGGCGCATGCGGAGTACCGGGGCTTCTTCCGGCTCGGCATGGTCACGCGCAACGAGCGCAACGCGATCATCCAGCACGGCACGATGACCCTGGTGCGTCGCGACGTCCTCGACCAGGTGAGCCGCTGGGCCGAATGGTGCATCACCGAGGACGCCGAGCTCGGCCTGTCGATCATGGAGGCGGGGTACGAGGCCAGCTACACGTCGCGCAGCTATGGTCGCGGCCTGATGCCGGACACCTTCCTCGACTTCAAGAAGCAGCGCTATCGCTGGGCCTACGGCGCGATGCAGATCCTCAAGGTGCATGCCCCGTACCTCTTCGGCAGTCGAACTGCGGCGCTGGCTCCCGGGCAGCGCTACCACTTCGTCGCCGGCTGGCTCCCCTGGCTTGCCGATGGCCTCAACCTGATCTTCAATTTCGCGGCGCTGGCGTGGTCCATCGCCATGATCACGGCACCCTTCGCCATCGATCCGCCGCTGATGATGTTCTCGGTGCTGCCGTTGTCGCTGTTCGGCTTCAAGATCATCAAGCTCGTGCACCTTTACCGCAGCCGGGTGGGCGCCGGAGTCCGCCAGACCATCGCGGCCGCCGTGGCCGGCCTCGCGCTCGCGCACACCATCGGGCGGGCGGTGCTCACGGGCCTCGTGACGCGCAACGAACCCTTTTTCCGTACGCCCAAGAACGCCAGCCGGCAGGCGCTGCGGCAGGCGTTCGCCGCCGCACGCGAAGAGACCCTGATGCTCGTTGCGTTGATCCTGGGTGCCTTCGGCGTGGCGACGATGCCTTCCACCGCGAGCCCTGATCTCACGATCTGGATCGTGGTGCTCGGCATCCAGGCCATCCCGTACGCCTGTGCGCTGTTCGTGTCGCTGGTCAGCGCGCTGGCGCTCCCGGCGAGCCTCGTCGGCTGCGACTACCGGGAGTACGTCGAACGCGGGCCGAACCCGGACCTCGCCACTGATGCCGCATCCGGTGTCGTGGCCGCGACGAGGTGATCGGACGCGACGACGTCCCGCTGGCCATCGTGTGCCTGGTGGTCTTCGTCAGCCTGATGGGGGCGGGGATCGTGGTGCCCCTGTTCCCGTTTTTCGGTGCGCGCGTCGGCGCGAGTCCCGCGGCGATCACGCAGCTGGTCGCTGCGTTTTCGCTGGGACAGCTGATCTCGACGCCATTCTGGGGCTGGCTCAGCGATCGCATCGGGCGGCGACCCGTGTTCCTGATGTCGCTGACCGGCGCCGCGTTCGCCTACATCCTGCTCGGTACCGCTGATTCCGTCGGCATGCTGCTGTTCTCGCGCATCGTTGGGGGCCTGGCCAGCGGCATCGGGGCCGTGGCCTTCGCGGCAGCGGCCGACCTGAGCCGGGGCGAGGATCGGGCGCGGGCGATCGGGCGGGTCGGTGCAGCGGCCGCGTTCGGCTTCATCGTCGGGCCGGCGCTCGGGGGCCTGCTGGCCGGCTCCGACCCCGCATCCGCGGACTATCTCGTCATCGCCCTTGTCGCCGGGTCGCTCGACCTCGTGGCCATGGCGCTGGCCTGGAAGCTGCTGCCCGAGACCCACCCCGTCGAGGCGCGCGTGGGGGCGTCCCGCGGCATCGGTGCCGACGGCCTGCCGCGTGCGGTGGTGACGGCCGCCCCGCTGATGAAGCTGCTGCGCGACCCGCTGCTGTGGCGCATGAACCTGATCGGGCTGCTGGGCGCCGGCGGCATGGCGGTGCTCGACTCCACGTTCCCGCTGTTCGCGAATCGCGCCCTCGGGCTGTCGCCACGCGAGATCGGCCTGATGTTCGGTGCGATGGCCGGCACCAACGCGTTGCTGCAGGCCGTGGCCGTCGGGCCGGCCATGAACCGCTTCGGTGCCCGCACCTGCCTGCTGGCTTCGGTGTCGATCTACGGCGCCGGCTGCCTCGTCGTCGCGGTCTCGCACACCGTGCCGGTGCTCATGGCGGGCATGCTGGTGCTGGCGGTGGGCTACGCGCTGTTCACGCCGCCCGCCTCGCAACTCGTGTCCAACGAGGTCGGCCCCGCCGATCGGGGCGCCGCCCTGGGGATTTTCCAGGGCGCCGGCAACATCGGGCGTTTCCTCACGCCGCTCGTGTCGGGCGCGATGTTCACGAGCTTCGGCATGGGCTCGCCGTTCCTTGGCGCTGCCGTGCTGATGGTGCCCGCGTTGCTGCTGATCCTCGGTCTCAGTCGTTACAGAGGATCCTGAGCTTCCGGCGCTTCGCTGCGGTGGCCCGGCGCTGGATTACGAGGTCTCTCCGAGGAAGTCCGCGATGACGGAAACATACTCGAAGCCGCGTTCCGCCACGAGCAGGGGATGGATGCCGGCGAACTCGTGCTCACGCGCGTGGCGCAGCAGAGACATTGCCAGCGCGTGCCCCGGCCGCAGCGCCTCGCGCTCCGCCGTCAGCGCGAGCACCTGCGCCGGCACAAGGGGCCAGCGTGCCGCTGCGTCGTACGTCGCCAGGCCGCCCTTGGGGGCATCCGGGTCGATGAACGCGCGGATGGGCGCAAAACCCATCTGCAGGTAGTCGGCCATGTAGCTGTAATGCGTCGCGAAGTTCGCCGCGCTCGCGTGGTAGTCCGGGTTCCACTCGTGCAGGAAGCGCTCGGTCATGTCCCACGCGAAGGTCTTGTGCGAACCCGAGGCTGACCAGGCGGGCGAGAGCCCGGCAAAGGCGCTCATCAGCGTGGCCATCTGCTCACGGGTGAGCGTGGGCGAGCCGTCGAGCACGATGCGCGGCCAGCGCGCGGGTTCCGCGATGGCCAGTTCGGCGGCGATCGCGGCCGACAGGTGTCCCCCGACCACGCAGCCGCGTTCAACGCCGCCGAGATCCGTGAGCGCGGCGGCGATCTCCGCGGCCATCTGCGCGCAGCTCCATCCGGAGGTGTCCTTGTGCGAGCGCCCGTAGCCCGGGATGTCGACTGCGAGCACGCGGAAGCCGCGCGCGGCAAAAGCCGGCATCAGCGCTTCGTACTGGCGACCGTTCGACGGTGCCCAGTGCAGCAGTACAAGGGGCGTGCCCTGTCCGAGCTCGCGGTAGTGCACCTGGCCGTGCCGGCCTTCGGCGTAGCCCATGCGGATGCGATCGGGGTGGTTCATGTGGTGGCGCTCCATAGGGCAGGGAACAGGACGTCCGGTGGCGGCGCACCGTGGCGCATGCGCGGGTCCGAACCAGGGCCTCGCTCGCTTGATCCTGGATCCTGCAGAGTCACGAGCATCGCCATTGCAGGCTGTGTGCGCAAGGGGTGGCCTGATGCGGCGCTGCGGCGCCCGGTAGTCGGCCGCGCGGGGGCGACACCTTGCCGCGGTGCCGCCGGCTGCGTAGCGTCCGGGCATGCACCGGGAATTCCGTCATCACTGGAAAGTCGTCGTCGCCGCGGCTGCAGGCGTCATGCTCGGCATCTCGGCGTTGCCCGCCTTCGTCCTGGGCGTCTTCGCCGGACCGATGACCGGCGAATTCGGCTGGACGCTGGGTTCCTTCCAGGCCGGCACGCTCATCTACACCTTCGGCGTGCTGCTCTGCAGTCCGTTGATCGGCATCCTCTGCGACCGTCATGGTGCGCGCGCGGTCGCCTGCATCGGCATGCCCCTGTCGGCGCTGGGCATCGCAGGCTTCGCGTTCGTGCAGCCCTCTGTCTGGAGCTGGTACGCCGCGATGCTGGTCGCCGCCGTACTGTCGAGCGGCACCATGCCCGCCGTCTGGACACGCATGGTGAATGCGCTGTTCGTGGAGCGACGCGGACTTGCCCTCGGCCTGGTGCTGTCGGGATCCGGCCTGTTCGCGCTGTTCGGCGCGCCTTTCGCCCAGTCCCTGATCGAAAACCTCGGCTGGCGCGCGGCCTGGGTCGGCCTCGCGTTGCTGCCGCTGCTGCTCGGCGGGCCGCTGGTGTACCACCTGTTCCGCGGCGACGACGGCGCCGCATCAGCGGGCGGCCTGCAGGCGGCGGCGGGCGGCCCCGTGGTGTCGCGGGCCGAAGCCCTGCGGGGCTATCGTTTCTGGGTCATTGCGGCCGCCTTTGGCCTGGCTTCGCTGGGCGTCGGAGCGTTCAACGCCAACCTCGTGCCGATGCTCGTCAGCAAGGACTTCGCGCCGCGCGACGCCGCCAACCTCGTGGGCGTGCTCGGCGTGTCGATCGCGCTGGGGCGGCTGGCGATCGGCTTCGTCATCGATCGGGTCTGGGCGCCCGGCGTGGCGGCCTGCGTGCTCTCCCTGCCGGCCATCGGCGCGTGGCTCATGGCGGGGCCGGTCGTCACGCCCACGACCGCGATCCTTGCCATTGCGCTGCTCGGTTTCGCGCAAGGCGCCGAATATGACTTCCTCGCGTTCCTCGCGGCGCGTTATTTCGGCATGCGCCACTACGGCGCGTTGTACGGCCTGCTGGTGATTCCGGTTGCCGTGGCCACGGCCATCGGCGCCGCCGGCATGGGTTACGTCAGGGATCTCACCGGATCCTTCAACGCGGGCCTGCCGTGGATCGGCGCCGCCTTTGTCGTCGGCGGCACCCTGCTGCTGAGCCTCGGCCGTTACCCGCCGGTGCCTCCTGCGCGGGCCGCGCGCTAGAATGATGACCATGAAAACCCGAACGCCCCTGCCTCTGCGTCTGCTGCCGGTGTTTCCCGTGTTGGGTCTGATCGTGGCCTGCGGCGCGCCGCCGCCCGCGCAGGCGCCGGCTCCGCCGCCTGCGCCTTCTGCATCGGCTGCAGCATCTGCACCCTCCGCACCGTCTGTCGTGCCGCGCGCCAGCACGCCTGCTGCCGCCGTGACGGGCCTCTACGACAGTCTTGTAGCCCTGGGCCTGCGTGGTGCGCCGCGCGCGGAACAGCTCGCGCAGTTGTCGCCCTGGCTGGGCGCGGAACTGACCGACCTGCTGCGCCGCGCCCGGGAACTGCACGACACCGCGGCGCGCGAGGCGCCCGGCGAGAAACCCCCGTTCAACGACGGCGACCTCTTCAGCAGTCTGTTTGAGGGCCCATCCTCGTTCACGGTGCTCGAGCCTGCCGCGCCGGCCGCGGACGGGCGCCAGCGCGTGCCGGTCCGCTTCTCCTATGGCACCGCGGCCGACGCCACGACCTGGACCGACCAGGTTGTCGTGCGTCGCGAAGGCGACGGTTACGTCGTGGTCGACGTCGGCTACGGCGGCGACTGGGACTTCGCGAATCGCTCCAGTCTGGTGACGGCGCTGCAGTCGGCGCTGGCACCCGTGCGCTGAGGTGCCGCCCGTGCCCCCCGCAGCACCGACGGAAGAGGCCTGGTTCGAACTCTACGACCTGCGCGTCGAAGTCGTGTCGCCGCCCGGCGAACGCATCCTCTGCGGCGCCCGGGTAGGCGATCACTTCGAGCTGCGTGGCGAGATGCTGACCCTGCCGCCCGGGCAGGGGATCTCGATCTACTCGCTCGCCGCCGTGCTGCCCTTGCTGGCCGCCAAGCAGCGCGTCACGGATCCCAACGACTGGATGAGCACCGACGCCGAGGTGGCCTGTCCGGATCCGAACTGCCCGACCCGGCTGCGCATCGTGCGCACCGGCAAGCGTCGCTTCCGGCACGCCGACACCACGGTCGTGCCGCTCCCCGGGTTGCCCCGGTGATCCCTTCGCTCGCACTCGCGCCCGATTACAGGATCTCGCGCCTGATCAAGGGCGGCTGGCACCTCGCGGGCGGACATGGCGACATCGACCCGGCCGCGGCCTGCCACGACATGGCGAGCTTCGTCGACGCCGGGATAACGGCCTTCGATTGCGCCGACATCTATACCGGTGTCGAGGAGCTGATCGGACGCTTCCGTCGCGACTATCCCGAACATGCCCGGCGTATCCGCGTGCACACCAAGTTCGTGCCGGACCTCGATCGCCTCGACACCCTGCGGCCGGAGGACGTCGAATCCATCATCGACCGCTCGCTCCAGCGCCTGGGCCTCGAGCGCCTCGACCTCGTCCAGTTCCACTGGTGGGACTACGCGACGCCGCGTTACGTCGAGGCAGCGCTGCAGCTCGAACGCCTGCGGCGAGCGGGCAAGATCGACCGGATCGGCGTCACCAATTTCGGCACGCCGCAGCTGCGCGAGATCCTGGACGCGGGCGTGCCTGTGTTCGCCCACCAGCTGCAGTACTCGCTGCTCGACGATCGCCCGGCGCACAGCATGGCGGAGCTCTGCCGCAACCAGGGCATCGCGCTGCTGTGCTACGGCACGGTCGCGGGTGGCTTCCTCTCGGATCGCTGGCTGGGCAGGCCTGCGCCCGCCGAGCCGCTCGCGAACCGCTCGCTGGTGAAGTACCGGCTGATCATCGATGAATTCGGCGGCTGGCCGCTGTTCCAGGAACTGCTCGTCGTGCTGCGCGGCATTGCCGATCGCCAGCACTGCGACATCGCCACGGTCGCGACCCGCGCCGTGCTCGATTGTCCGACGGTCGCCGCGGCGATCGTCGGCGCCACCAGTGCCGCACATCTCGAGGCGCATGGCCGCATCGGCGAGGTCGCGCTCGGCGAGCAGGACCGGGCGGCCATCGCTGCGGTCACGTCGCGCCGTCAGGGCCCGCCGGGCGACGTGTACGCCCTGGAGCGCGACCGCGAAGGGCCGCATGGCCGCATCATGAAATACACGCTCAACCGCTGAAGGGGGAATCCGCGTGCGCATCCGGACCCTGCTCGCCTGCGCCGCGGCGGCGCTGTGTGTGTCGCCGGGCATCGCCCGGGCCGCGGCCGACTCGCCGCGGCTGCTGGCCCAGCTGGATGCCGCTTTCGTCCGCTTCCTCGAGTTCAACCCTTCGCTCGCGACCGAGCTCGGTATGGCGGTGGCCAACGACCGCTGGGAGGACCTCACGGAAGCCGGCATGGTCGCCGAGGCCGATTCCGCGCGTCGCGAACTCGCCGCGCTGCAGGCCGGCTTTGCGGGCGCGCAGCTCGGGCCGCGCGAGCAGCTCCAGCGTCGCGTGTTCGAGGCCCAGCTCGAACGCGAGATCGAGCGTTTCCGCTGGCGCAACCATCTCTATCCGCTGAACCAGATCGTCGGGCCCCACATCGACGTGCCGCGCGTGCTCGAGAGCCAGGCGGTCACCAACCCGGCCGAGGCCGCAGCCTACCTGCGCCGCATCCGCGCCGCGGGCCCGTACATCACCGGGCTGGTGCGGCGACTGGAGGCCCAGGCGGCCGCGCGCGTCTGGTTGCCGAAGCCGGTGTACCCGCTCCTCATTGCACAGGCGCGCAATATCCTGCAGGGAATCACCCGCGATGCGCCGGGCGGCAGCCCCGTGCTCGAGGATTTCTCGCGCAAGCTGGAGGCCCTGCCGCTCGCGCCCGCGGCGCGCGCGCAGCAGCTCGAGGCCGCGCGGCGCGCGCTGCGCGACCAGGTGGCCCCGGCGTATCGTGAACTTCTGGCGGTGCTCGAGTCGCAGGGTGCCAGCACTCCGGTCGATGGCGGCGTCTGGCAGTTGCCGGACGGCGAGGCGTTTTATGCCTTCCTGCTGCGCCAGTTCACGACCACTGCGCTGGGCGCAGACGAGATCCACGCCCTGGGGCTCGCCGAGGTCGCGCGTGTCCATGGCGAGATGACCGGGATCATGCGCCGCGTCGGCTATGAGGGTGACCTGCGTGGTTTCCTGCAGAAGATGAAGCAGGATCCGCGCTTCTACCTGACGAACGACGCAGCAGGGCGGGAAGCCTACCTCGCGCGGGCGCGCGGCATCGTCGAGGCCATGCAGCGGCGCATTGGCGAGGTGTACCCGGGGCCCGCGCCACTGCGTCTCGAGCTGCGCGCCACGGAGGCCTATCGCGCCGCCGGCGCGCCCTCGGGTTTCTACGAAGCCGGCACGCCCGATGGCAGCCGCCCCGGCGTCGTCTATCTCAACCTCGAGCGGCTCGATACCCGGCCCCTTTACGACCTGGAGTCGCTGCTCTACCACGAGTCGCTGCCCGGGCATCACCTGCAGATCTCGAGCATCCTCGTGGATCCGGCGATCCCGCGCCTGCGCAAGGTGAATCGCTGGTGGCAGGACACGGCGTTCGTCGAGGGCTGGGCGCTGTACGCCGAGCGTCTCGCACGCGAAATGGGCTTCTACCAGGATCCCTACGCCGACTTCGGTCGCCTTGCGGGTGAACTGTGGCGTGCCACGCGACTCGTGGTCGATTCCGGCCTGCATGCCAAGCGCTGGAGCCGTGAACAGGCCATCCAGTACCTCGACGAAACCACGCCCAGCCCCCGCGCCAGCAACGAGTCTGCCGTCGACCGCTATCTCGCCGTGCCCGGCCAGGCCACTGCGTTCACCGTGGGCATGCTGCGCATCCTCGAGGAGCGGGAGCGCGCCCGCGCCGCGCTGGGCGAGGCCTTCGACCTGCGTGCGTTCCACGCCGCCGTGCTCGAGAACGGGTATGTCCCGCTGTGGGCCGTCGGCGAGTCCGTCGATCGCTACATCGCTTCGGCGCAGCGCTGAATCACTGCCGATCCGGGGCTGAGTCCGGCCTCGCGGGCAGCAGCGCACTCAACGACACCGCGACCGCGGCGTTGATCGCCATCGCCACCAGCCCCGTGTCCCACTCCGGCAGCACGCGCCCCCAGAGCTCGGTCGCGGCGGGAAGCAGCAGCGCGACATAGCCCGCGAGCATTCCGGCGAACACGCCGATGGCGCTCGCACGGCGCCACAGGAAGGCGAGGAACACCCCGGGCGCGAGCATGC
>CAJACZ010000144.1 GCA_903938365.1 uncultured Pseudomonadota bacterium
CAGGCCAGCAGGTCCGCCCCGGCCTCGCGGGCACGGGCGGCAAGGTCCAGCACGCGCTGGGCATTGCCCCCGATGTCGCCGACGAGGAAGTTCGCCTGTGCAAGCGCGATCTTCAGCCGGCCGGGCCTGGCGTCGTCCACGATGCTGCTCCGCAGACGCGCCCGGCGCCGAAGCGGCGGGTCAGCGCCCCCGGCCGCGCGCAGGCTTCGCGCGGGTGGCGGCCGGCCTGGCCTTGACCTTGACCTTGGCCTTGGCCTTGGGCGCAGCCTTGGGCGCCGCCTTGGCCTTGGCCTTGGCCTTGGCCTTGGGCTTGACCTTGGCTTTGACCTTGGCCTTGGGCGCAGCCTTGGCCTTGGCCTTGGGCGCCGCCTTGGCCTTGGAGACGACCTTGCGGGCCGCCTTCTGCGGGATCTCGAGGATCTTCGGCAGGGCCTTCGCGCGGCGCCGACGCAGCAGGTCGTTCATCGCGCGACCGAGTTCGGCGGGCGACTTGACCGTGCGGACACCCGCGGCCTCGAGGGCGCGGAACTTGTCGGCCGCCGTGCCCTTGCCACCGGCGATCACGGCGCCTGCGTGGCCCATGCGCTTGCCCGGGGGCGCCGTGACGCCGGCGATGTAAGCCACCACCGGCTTCGACACGTACTTCCGGATGTACTCGGCGCCGGCTTCCTCGTCGCTGCCGCCGATCTCGCCGACCATGACGATGCCTTCAGTCTGGCCATCGCGCTCGAAGAGCTCCAGGACATCGACGAAGTTCATGCCGCGGACCGGATCACCGCCGATGCCGACGCAGGTGCTCTGCCCGAGGCCGTTGTTGGTGGTCTGGAAGACGGTCTCATAGGTGAGCGTGCCCGAACGCGACACGATGCCGATGGCGCCCTTCTTGTGGATGAAGCCCGGCATGATGCCGATCTTGCACTCGCCCGGCGTGATGACGCCCGGGCAGTTCGGACCGACCAGCCGCACGCCCGTACCGGCGAGCGTTGCCTTGACGCGGACCATGTCGTTCACCGGGATGCCCTCGGTGATGCACACGACCAGTTCGACGCCACCGTCAGCGGCTTCGAGGATCGCGTCGGCCGCATAGGCGGCCGGAACGTAGATCATGCTGACCGTGGCGCCCGTGGCGGCCACGGCGTCATGCACGGTGTCGAACACCGGGCGGCCGAGGTGCGTGTCGCCACCCCTGCCCGGGGTGACCCCGCCGACGACCTGCGTGCCGTAGGCGATGCACTGTTCGGAATGGAAGGTGCCCTGCTTGCCGGTGAAGCCCTGGCAGATCACCTTGGTGTTGCGGTTGACCAGAATGCTCATGTTGAAACCTGTGGTTCGTGTGTCGTGGGATCAGCGCGCCGCGCCGACCACCTTCTTCGCCGCGTCCGTGAGGTCGGTGGCGGCAATCACCGCCAGACCGCTCTCGGCCAGGATCGCGCGCGCCTTGTCGGCATTCGTGCCCTCCAGGCGCACCACCACCGGCAGCTTGAGCCCGACGTTGCGCACGGCGGTAATGACGCCCTCGGCGATCAGGTCGCAGCGCACGATGCCGCCGAAGATGTTGACGAGGATCGCCTTCACGTTCGGGTTGGAGAGGATGAGGTTGAAGGCCGCCGTGACACGCTCGGCGGTGGCGCCGCCGCCCACGTCGAGGAAGTTCGCCGGCGAACCGCCGTGGAGCTTGATGAGGTCCATGGTGGCCATCGCCAGGCCGGCACCGTTCACCATGCAGGCGATGTTGCCGTCGAGCGAGACGTAGTTGAGGTCATGCGCGCTGGCGCGCAGTTCCATGGGGTCTTCCTGCGCCTCGTCGCGCATCGCGGCGATCGCCTTCTGGCGGTACACGGCGTTGGCGTCGATGTTGATCTTGGCATCCAGCGCCAGCAGATTGCCGTCCTGGGTGACGATCAGCGGATTGACCTCGACCAGCGCCGCGTCCTTGTCGAGGAACAGCTGGTAGAGCGCCATCGCGATCGCCTGGAACTGCGCGACCTGCTGGCCCTTGAAGCCCAGCGCGAACGCCATGCGGCGGCACTGGTAGGGCTGCAGGCCGGCGGCCGGGTGGATGTTGACGGTCGTGATCTTCTCGGGCGAGTGCTCGGCGACTTCCTCGATGTCCATGCCGCCCGCCGCGGAACCGATCAGGGCGATCCGGCTCTTCTCGCGGTTGAGGGTCATCGAGAGATAGATCTCGCGCTCGATCGCGGAACCGGACTCGACGTAGACCTTGTCGACGGGCAGCCCTTCAGGCCCCGTCTGCTTGGTCACGAGACGGGTGCCGAGCATCGCCTTGGCAGCCTGTCGCACTGCATTGGCGTCGCGCGCGAGCTTGACGCCGCCCGCCTTGCCGCGTGCGCCCGCATGCACCTGGGCCTTGACCACCCAGATCGACCCGCCCAGCGCCGCTGCCGCGGCCACCGCTTCTTCCGGCGTCGAGGCGACGCGCCCGGTGGGCACCGGGATGCCATAGGCCGCAAAGACTTCTTTCGACTGATACTCGTGGAGGTTCATCCGTTCATCCGTTGCCGCCGTTGGTAATCAGGCATTCTCGCCAAAACGGGCCCCGGAGGGAACCTCCGCGGTTGCCGCGATGGCCGCCTATCGGGGATCATCCTGTGTTATGCCTAACATCAAGCGCCTGCCGACGGCCCAGGTCGACCTCGCCCGCCGTGTCGTCGGGCTGCTCAACCTCTACCGGCTGCTGATCCCGCCGGCGCTGCTGGGAATCCAGTGGATCACCCAGCCGACGCCCTCGGTGGGCGGCGCGTACCCCACGCTGTTCCTCGCCGTGTGCGCGCTCTATCTCGCCGCGGGGGTGGTGTTCGTGCTGGCGCAGCGCTACCGCGGGCTGTCGCTGCGGCAGCTCACGCTCGCCCAGAGCATCGTCGACTCGACGGCCATCGCGCTGCTGCTGTATTCGAGCGGCGGCGTGGCGAGCGGCATCGGCATCCTGCTGGTGCTGACGGTCGGCGCGGCCGCGCTGCTGGCCGAGGACCGCGATGCGTTCCTGATGGCCGCCATCGCCAGCCTCGCCGTGCTCGTGCAGCAGATCGCGGGACAGGCCGCGGGCAGCGCCAGCGAAAACGACTATCCCTCGGCGGGCGTGCTCGGGACCATCATCTTCCTGGTGGCGCTGGGCGCCTGGGTGCTGGCACGCCGCCTGCGCGATAGCGAAGCGCTGGTCAGACGGCAGGAGATCGACCTCGAGAACCTTGCCCAGCTCTCCCAATACGTGGTGCAGCACCTGCGCGAGAGCATCCTGGTCATCGACTCCGACGACCGGATCCGGCTGATCAACGAGCCGGCGGCCCACATGCTGAGCGACGACAGCGCATTCCCGGGCGCGCACGTGGGCGATGCTTCGCCGCGCCTGCAGCAGCTGCTCAACCTCTGGCGCAGTGACCGCAGACCCGGTGCGCACTCCGCCGGTACGCTCGTCGCCGACGAGGGCGGCCGCGTGATCCAGCCGCATTTCGCGCCGCTCGGCAGCGCAGATCCGGCACCGGTGCTCGTGTTCCTGGAGGACACGGCGCAGCTGGCGACGCAGGTTCAGCAGTCCAAGCTGGCAGCCCTCGGCCGACTCTCGGCGAGCATCGCCCATGAGATCCGCAACCCCGTCGGCGCCATGAGCCACGCTGCGCAACTGCTGCAGGAATCTCCCGGCATCGGCACGGAAGACCGGCGCCTCTGCGACATCATCAGCCGCAACGGCGCGACGGTGAGCCAGATCGTCGATGCGGTGCTCACGATGTCCAGGCGCGGCGCCTCGCGGCCCGAAACCATCGACATTGCCCAGTGGGTGGAGGACTTCCGCGCGGAGTTCTGCGCCACGATGCAGTTTCCGGCGGAACGCCTGCGCCTCGCGGCAACCGAGCCGCTGGCGCTGGAGGTCCGCATCGACCCTGCGCATCTGCGGCAGATCGTCTGGAACCTGTGCGAGAACGCGATGCGCCACGGCCTGCGGGACCAGCCCGAGGGCGTGATCGAGCTGCGCTGGGGCCGGCTGAAGCCTTCGATGCGCCCCTTCCTCGAAGTCGCTGACAGCGGCCCGGGCATCGATCCCGCGCTGGTCGAGCGAGTGTTCGAGCCCTTCTTCACGGGCAGCGAACAAGGCTCGGGCCTCGGCCTGTTCCTCGCCCGCGAACTGGCCCAGACCAACTCGGCCACCCTGCTGCACGAATCTCCGAAGACGGGCGGCAGCCTGTTCCGGATCGTGTTCACGGATCCGCAGCGCTGGGAGTCGTAAGATCTGGTCATGAGCCTTAAACCCTGCGTACTGGTGGTGGACGACGAACCCGATCTGGTCGAACTCGTCTGCCTGACCCTAAACCGCATGAACCTCGACACCCAGTCGGCGGGTGACATCGCGGGAGCCCGCGCGCTGCTGCGCAGCGGCCGCTTCGACCTGTGCCTCACCGACATGCGACTGCCCGACGGCGACGGCCTGGACCTGGTGGCCTGGATCCAGGAAAACCGGCCCAACCTCCCGGTGGCGGTGATCACCGCCCACGGCAACGTCGAAGCCGCCGTGCGTTCGCTGAAGCTGGGCGCCTTCGATTTCGTCTCCAAGCCGCTGGACCTCGGGGTGCTGCGCAAGCTGGTGGCGACCGCCGTGCGCCTCGGCGCCGTGGACTCTGGCCCGGCCTCGGGCGCGGCGCCGCGCGGGCCGATGCTGATCGGCGGGTCCGCGGTGATGCAGTCGCTGCGGGACATGATCAATCGAGTGGCACGCAGCCAGGCGCCGGTCTACGTGTCCGGCGAATCGGGCGTCGGCAAGGAACTCGTGGCGCGCCTCGTGCACCTGTCGGGGCCGCGCCGCGAAGGGCCCTTCGTGCCGGTCAACTGCGGCGCCATTCCCGGCGAACTCATGGAAAGCGAGCTGTTCGGCCACAAACGGGGCAGCTTCACGGGAGCCCACGCCGACCGCATCGGGCTGGTGCAGAGCGCGGAAGGCGGCACGCTGTTCCTGGACGAAGTCGCGGATCTCCCGCTGCACCTGCAGGTGAAGCTGCTGCGCGTCATCCAGGAAAAGACCATCCGGCGCGTCGGCGATTCGGCGGAAACGGCCGTCGACGTCCGGATCGTGTCGGCCACCCACAAGAACCTCGTGGAACTCGTCGAGAAGGGCAAGTTCCGCGAAGACCTCTACTACCGCATCAACGTGATCGAACTGCGGGTGCCGCCGCTGCGCGAGCGGCTCGACGACCTGCAGGACCTTTCGGACGCCATCCTGCGCAGGCTGGGTCTGCGCATGCAGAGGGATGCACCCCGGCTGGACGAGGGCGCGATGGAGCGCCTGCGCGGCTATCCCTTTCCCGGCAATGTGCGCGAACTGGAGAACATCCTCGAGCGGGCCCTGACCCTGTGCGATGGCGAAACCATCTCGGCCATGGACGTCCAGCTGCGGGAGCTCGCCCAGCGCCACGACACGCCCCAGCCCAGGGCCCCGGGCGGCGGGCAAGCCCCGGCAACTCCGCCGGCCACCAGCGCCGACCCGGTCGACGTCCCACAGCCCAGTCCGGCGCCCGTCGATGCCGGGTCGCCGCTCGGCAACCAGATCGAGGAACTGGAGCGCACCGCGATCCTGCGCGCGCTGGAACAGACGCGTTACAACCGAACTGCGGCAGCGAAACTGCTGGGCATGACCTTCCGGGCTCTCCGCTACCGGATCAAGAAGCTCGGCATCGAGTGAGGGCGAAAACCGACGGGGAGCGTCACAGAGTGACGTTTCGCGTCAGTCCCTGGCCTTAGCGGAGTCTCCCAGCACCCCAGACCGGGCTGGCGGCACAATAATCGCAATGAAATCTCACTGAAGCGGCCCGCAATGGTGGCGCACATCTTGCTTAGGATCCTTGCACGTACGTAAATTCCCTCATGGCTTACGACGGACACGAAAGTTCATCCGCAGGAGATTCAAAATGAAGACGATCCAGAAAGGTTTCACGCTCATCGAACTGATGATCGTGGTGGCGATCATCGGCATTCTCGCCGCGATCGCGATCCCGGCTTACCAGGACTACACCATCCGCGCCCAGATCACCGAGGGCATGAACCTCGCCGCCGGCGTCAAGGCCGGGGTCGCCGAGTACTTCCAGGACACGGGCACGTGGCCGTCCACCAACGCCATGGCCGGCGTCGGCGCCGCCACGGACATCAAGGGCAAGTACGTCACGGGCGTTGAAGTCATGGCCGGTGGCGGCGTGCGCATCACCTACGGCGGCTCGGCGAACACGTCCATCAGCGGCAAGTTCGTCGGCCTGCGCCCGGGCACCAGCGCCAACAATGACGTCTCATGGCAGTGCGGTGCCAAGGCCCTGCCGTCCGGCGTGACCGTCGTGGCCGCCTCCTCGGTCGCCACCACGGACGTGCTGGCCAAGTACCTCCCGGCCGTCTGCCGCGTCTGATCGGCCTGATCCGGGCCCCCGCGGGCCCGATCCCCAAAAGCCCCTCCATCATGGAGGGGCTTCTACCTGCAGCAAGCGAAGGCCGGCGTCCCTATCTGCCCGCCTGCG
>CAJACZ010000145.1 GCA_903938365.1 uncultured Pseudomonadota bacterium
AGCTGCAGGACGCGGCGGTCATTGGCGTGCAGCGGATCCCCCGTATCCGTCAGCAGCAGGGTCGGGGCGCGTATCGCAAGCAGGTCCGCGGTCATGTCGTGGCCGAAGACAGCGCGGTACACCGGGGAATCCGGGCCGGCCAGATAGGTGCCCAGCGTCGCCCAGGTGATGCTCGAGAGGCTCTGCGGATCGACGCCCGCCCACTTGCCGACACTGCGGAAGGTCTCTCCGAAGTGCCCGCCGTCCGCGCCCAGCGGCAACCCGGCAGCCGGGCGAGCCAGCCGCGCGGCGCGCTCTTCGGCGGTATAGAACGGCGCACCGTGCAGCACCACGCCCGAGGCCAGCTGCGGATAGCGGGCCGCGAACGCGGCGGCGAGCGCCGCGCCCGTGTGATGGCCGACCACGACGACGCGATCGAGCCCCAGGTGCCGGCACAGCGCGCGCAGGTTGTCGGCCAGGTCACCCACCGTGACCTCCCCCGCGGGCACCGGGTCGCTGAACCCGTAACCCGGGTTGTCCGGCGCGATCGAACGCCGGCCGGCCCGCGCCAGCGCAGGCTGCACGTCGACGTATTGCGCGAAGCCGATGGGCGTCTGGTGGATCAGCAGGAAGGGCGTGCCGGAGCCCTCGCCCACGCTGCGGTAGTGGATCTGGCCCAGCGTACCGGGCGCGTAGCCCTTGCCGCCCGCCAGTGCGCGAGCCCCGATCCATTCGGGCCCCACTCCCGCCAGCCCGGCCTGCGGGTCTCCCACGTGTACTGCGCCCGACTGCTCTGCCATGACCTGCCCCGCCATCGTCGTGAAAGCCATCGCGCCCATGAAACCGCGCCGGTCCATCAGGCAGCACTCAGAACGGAATCAGGCGCTGCCCGAGCAACCGACCAAACACCAGTGCCGGCATCGCCATCATCCCGCCGACGAAGGCGAAGCCCTGGGTCTGGCCCGAACCCAGGATCTCGCCTGCGGCATAGAGGTTGGGGACCGCACTGCCGTCCGCGCGAATGACGCGCAGGTCACCGTCGACGGCCAGTCCCACGGTGGAGGTCACCGAGGCACCCTGCTGACGGATGGCATGGAACGGGCCCGTGCCGATCGGTGCCGGCATGTGCTGCCGGCCGAAGGCATCGCGACCGCTGGCCTGCCCCGCGTTGTACTCGCGGACCGTCGCGACGAGGCGGTGTGGATCAAGGCCGATGGCGCGCGCCAGGTCCTCGAGCGTATCCGCGCGACTGAATGCGAACTTCTGGTTGAACGCCTCGGCCATCTGCTCGCGGCTCCAGTTGTAGACGATCGGCGTTGCCTGCTCGAACATCGACTGGTCGAAGATCACCCAGTAGCGCAGGTGCGGCTGCTCCAGCAGCGTGTGCTCGCGCACGTCGACGCTGGGCTCGTCCTCGCGGATGAAACGGCGCGCCTCGCAGTTCACGTAGATTTCCCAGGGCTGCCGCTCGTTCGGATAGGTGTTAACCCGTCCGATGATCGGGCTCGGGAACTGGTCGTCCTCAAGCAGCCAGCCGAAATTGCTGAGGTACTTCTCGCGACCCCGCACATAGCCACCGGCTGCCAGGCCGAGTTCGATGCCCGCGCCCTGGCACTGGGCGTAAGCCGCGCGCGCATAGAGCGGACGGCCCACCATGCGTTCGAAC
>CAJACZ010000146.1 GCA_903938365.1 uncultured Pseudomonadota bacterium
ACTCTCGCAGGCCCGGGTCGACGCCCGGAAGGAGCGCGACGCCGCCTGCGCCGCGCCGCGCCGCTGATGCGGGTCGGCTTCCTCGGCCTCGGCGCCATGGGCGCGCCCATGGCGCGCAACCTGCGCAAGGCCGGGCTGCTGGCGGGCGTCTGGAACCGCAGCGCCGGCAAGGCCGCCGCACTGGCCGCGGAAACCGGCTGCGCGCAGGCCGCCAGCCCGGCTGAACTCGCGCTGGCCTGCGATGCGCTGGTGCTGTGCGTCGCGGCGGACGCCGATGTGCTCGAACTGATCGCGGCCATCGCGCCTGCGCTGCGGCCGGGCGCCCTGGTCATCGACTGCTCCACTGTCAGCGCCGCCACGGCGCGCGACGCGCAGCAGCGCCTCGCCGCGCAGGGCGCGGAATTCCTCGACTGTCCGGTCAGCGGCGGCATCGAGGGAGCGCGCCTCGGCACCCTCGCCATCATGTGCGGCGGCAGCGAAGCGGCCTTCACCGCCGCGCAGCCGGTACTCGCGGCGATGGGCCGCACGGTCACATGGTTCGGCGCCAGCGGCGCCGGCCAGGCTGCCAAGGCCACCAACCAGATCATGTGCGCCGGGATCATCCGTGCGGTGGGCGAAGCCATGGCGTTCGCGCACGCCCAGGGCCTGCCCCTCGAAAAACTCGTCGACACCCTGGGACAGGGCGCCGGCTCGTCCTGGTACTTCGTGCACCGCGCCCCCAACATGATCCGCGGCAGCTACCCGGCAGGCTTCCGCGTCTGCCTGCACGAGAAGGACCTGCGCATCTGCCGCGACATGGCCGCCGCCGCAGGCGTGGTGCTGCCCGTCGTCGAGGACATGCTCGCCGAATACGCGGAGCTGATCGCGCGCGGCCATGGCGACGAGGACATCTCCGCAATCCATCGCCTCAAGCGGGAACTCTTCGAGCAGCGCCGCCAGCCATGAGCGCGGCCCCGCCCGTCGACGGTCCGGCGCTGTACCTGCCGGATTTCTGCGCGCCACGCGCGGTACTGGGCGTGGTGCTCATCGTCGAACTCACCGCACTGGTGCTCACCCTGGCCAGCCAGGGCGACGCGGACGGGGCCTTCGCCTTCTGGACTGAACTGGCCCGCACCTCGCTGTTCCTGATCTGGGTCGGGCTGATCTGCTCGGCGCTGCTGTGCCGCGCCCGCACCCACATCAGCACGACCTCCGTGCTGCGCGGATCCGTGACAGTACTGGGCCTGATCGCAATGGTGCTGGCGCTCGTCTCGGAGGTCACCTTCCAGGTCGGCCAGAGCAGCATCGTGGGACCGGAACCGTTGCACGGGCTGTTTCCCGCCGAGCGCCTGCCCTTCCTCGGGCGCAACCTCGCGATCGGGCTGATCGTCGCGGCCGTGGCGCTGCGCTACTTCTACGTAACGCACGAGTGGCGCCGCAACGTCGAGATGCAGGCCCAGGCGCGCGTGCACGCCCTGCAGGCGCGCATCCGGCCGCACTTCCTGTTCAACAGCATGAACACGATCGCTTCGCTCACGCGCACGAACCCGGCGCTGGCCGAGGAAGCGGTGCAGGACCTCGCGGACCTGTTCCGCGCCAACCTCTCGGAGCAGCGCAGCCAGATCACCCTGGCTGACGAACTGGAAGTCGCGAGCATCTACCAGCGCATCGAGAAGCTGCGACTCGGCGAGCGCCTGCAGGTCGAGTGGAAGACCGACGCCCTGCCGCGCGAAGCGATGGTGCCGAGCCTGATGATCCAGCCGCTGCTCGAAAACGCGATCTACCACGGCATCGAGCCGCGGACCGGCGGCGGCACGGTGACGGTGACGGGGGAATTCGCCAACGACCTGGTCACGGTGGTGGTGCGCAACCCGCTGCCGGCCAATGCAGTGGTGCGCGACGGCAACCGGCTCGCGCTGGCGAACATCCGCGAGCGCCTGATGCTCATGTACGGCGAGCGCGCGGTCGTCAAGGCGGGACGCTTCGACGACGAATACATCGTCACGCTGCGCTTCCCCTATCGACGCGAACGGACAGGTCCCGCATGACGCTGCGCGTGCTCATCGTCGACGACGAGGCGCCGGCGCGCGAGCGCCTGCGTTCGCTGCTCGAGGAAATCGGCGACGCCCGCGTGGTCGGCGAGGCGGCCAACGGCGAGGAGGCTCTGCACATGGTGGACGAGCAGGCCCCCGACATCGTGCTGCTCGACGTGCGCATGCCGGGCATCGACGGCCTCGAGGTGGCGCGCCGCCTCGGTGCGCTCCCGGAGCCGCCGGCGGTGATCTACACCACGGCCTTCGACGAATACGCACTCAAGGCCTTCGACACCCAGGCCAGCGCCTACCTGCTCAAGCCCATCCGCCGCGAGAAGCTCGCGGCGGCCATCGCGCAGGCCGGACGCATGACCCGGCCACAGCTCGCCCAGGCGGCGGCCACCGCGCGCTTCACCGAGCGGCGCACGCACATCACCGTCAAGAGCCGCGACAAGCTGCGCCTGATCCCGTTGGCCGAGGTGCGGTATTTCCACGCGGACCAGAAGTACGTGACGGTCCGGCACGCCGGCGGCGAGGAACTGATCGAACAGTCGCTGCGCTCGCTGGAGGACGAACTCGGCTCCGGCTTCGTGCGAATCCACCGCAACGCGCTCGTCAACGTGGAACACATGGTCGCGATCGAACGCGACCCCGATGGACAGTATTTCGTGCGCCTGCGCGACAGCGACGAACGCCTGGCCGTGAGCCGGCGCATGGCCGGCGACCTGCGCGAACGCTTCCGGCTCTGAGCGCGCCGGGCGTCGGCTACAATGCCGGGGTGTTCCGCAACCCCGAATGGCCGGTCATCGAACAGCTGCTGCGCGGCGCGCGCACCATCGCGATCGTCGGCCTGAGCGCCGACCCCTCGCGACCCAGTCACGCCATCGCCGCGGCGCTGCAGCGCCGGGGCTGCCGCGTCATTCCCGTCACCCCGACGGCTCCCGCGGTGCTCGGCGAGCCCAGCGTGCCGGACCTCGATCATCTGGCCGACGTGCTGGGGCCGGGCGAACGTGTGGACCTCGTCGACGTCTTCCGGCGCCCGGAACATGTCGCCGGCATCGTCGCGGACTGCATCCGCCTGCGGCTGCCGGCGCTGTGGCTGCAGGACGGCGTGGTCGATGCCGCCGCCGCGCAGCGCGCGAGCGACGCGGGCATCCTCACCATCATGGACCGCTGCATCGCCCGCGACTGCGCGGCACTGCGCCACTGAGCCGCCGGGAAGCGTCATGCGACTGCCATTCACCAAGATGCACGGGCTCGGCAACGACTTCATCGTCTTCGAGGCCGCCTCCGCGGCCACCCTGCCCGATGCGGCGCGGCTGCGGCAGCTCGCCGACCGGCATACCGGCATCGGCTTCGACCAGGCGCTGGTGATCGGCCCGCCGCGCCGCGAGGGCACGGTCGCGTTCTACCGCATCTTCAACGCCGACGGCGGCGAGGTCGAACAATGCGGCAACGGCGCCCGCTGCGTCGCCGAGTGGCTGCGCCTGGAGGGCCGCGCCCGAACGCCGGAGCTTCCCATGGACAGTCCGGGTGGCCTGGTGCACGCACGCCTGCTGCGGCCGGGCCTGGTGTCGGTGGACATGGGCGTTCCCGACTTCGACCCTTCAGCACTGCCCTTCACCGCGCCCGCCGAGGCCGCCCGCTACCACCTCCAGGCGGAGGGCGAAGCGATCGAGTTCGGCGCGGTTTCGATGGGCAACCCGCATGCGGTGCTGTTCGTGGCCTCTGTGGCACAGGCACCCGTCGCACGCCTCGGCCCCCTGCTCGAATCCCATCCGGCCTTCCCGCGCCGCGTGAACGTCGGGTTCCTGGAGGTCGTGGACCCGGGCCACGTCCGGTTGCGCGTCTTCGAGCGCGGCGTCGGCGAGACGCTGGCCTGCGGCACGGGAGCCTGCGCCGCGGTTGCAGTGGGACGAAAAGCTGGCAGACTCGCGGCCAACGTCGAAGTGACGCTGCCAGGCGGCGTCCTCGACATCGCCTGGGGCGGCCCCGGCGAACACATCTGGATGACCGGCCCGGCCGTCGTCGCGTTCCGCGGCGAAGTCGAGCTGTGACACCCGTCCGCAACCGACCCGGAGGACTCCCCTCATGAGCACCACGCAGGCCCGCGATGGCGCCGCCAACGCCGTCGCACCCGCCGAGGAATCCGGCATCGCGGAATACCTCGAGCGCCACCCCGACTTCTTCGAGCGCAACCACGCCGTACTCGCACGGCTGCGCCTGCCGCATGCGCGCGGCGGCACCACCATCTCGCTCGTCGAGCGCCAGGTCGAGGTGCTGCGGGAACGCCAGGCCACCGCCGAGGAGAAGCTCGCGGAGTTCGTCGCCGTGGCGCGCTCCAACGACGTCCTGGCCGAGCGCATCCAGCGTCTGACGCGCCGCCTGCTGCGCGCCCGCACCCTGCACGACACGCTCGCGCAGATCGAAGCCTCGCTGCGCGAAGACTTCGACGCGATCCATTCACGCCTGGTGCTGCCGGGCCTGGGTGCCGCGGGCCTCGAGGCCGTGCCGGACCGCTTCCTGCGGGCCGTGACGATGGACGAGCCCGCGCTCAAGAGCTTCGAGACGCTGTTTGCCTCGGGCAAGCCGCGCTGCGGCCAGGTGCGCGACGTCCAGCGCGACTTCCTGTTCGGCGACGACGCAGCAACCATCGGTTCGGTGGCGCTGCTGCCGCTGGGCGCTTCGGGCAGCGTCGGCCTGCTCGCCGTGGGCAGCCCCGACCCGGCGCGGTTCCACCCCGGCATGAGCACCGACTTCCTCGCGCGGATGGGCGAGCTGATCGCGGACGCGATCACGCGCTTCCGCTGAGCCGCCGGATGTGAACGCCGAATCGCTGGCCTGGGTCGCGCGCTTCCGCGCCCACCTCGGCAGCGAGCGCCGGCTCTCCCCGCACACGGGCAGCAATTACGCGCGCGAGCTTGCCGCGCTGGTCGCCTGGTGCGACACCCAGTCGATCGAGGACTGGCGCGGCCTCGACAGCCAGCACCTGCGCAGCTTCGCGGCGCGCTCGCATGCCGGCGGCCTTGCGCCACGCAGCGTCCAGCGCCGGCTGTCCGCGGTGCGCAGTTTCCTGCGCTACCTGGTCCGCGAGCGGGCGCTGCCCGGCAACCCGGCACTCGACGTGCGGGCGCCGAAGGCGGCACGGCGCCTGCCCGGCACCCTGGACGTCGACCAGGTGGGCCGGCTGCTCGAGATCCCGCCCGAGGACGCGCTGGCCATCCGCGACCGTGCGCTCATGGAACTGCTGTACTCCTCCGGCCTGCGCCTCGCGGAACTGGCCTCGCTGGACCTGCCGGACCTGGACCTGCGCGACCACACCGTGCGCGTGACGGGCAAGGGCAGCAAGACGCGGATCCTGCCGGTGGGCCGCAAGGCACGCGAGGCGCTGCAGGTCTGGCTGGACGAGCGTACCGGCATGGCTGCGGTCGGCGAAACGGCGGTCTTCACTGGCCGCAACGGGCGGCGCCTCGGGCACCGGGCGATCCAGGCCCGGGTGGCGTACTGGGCGCGCCGCCAGGGCCTGCCGGTGCACGTGCATCCGCACCTGTTCCGGCACTCCTTCGCCTCGCACCTGCTCGAATCCAGCCAGGACCTGCGCGGCGTGCAGGAACTGCTGGGGCATGCCGACATCGCCACCACCCAGGTGTATACCCACCTTGATTTCCAGCATCTGGCCCGCATCTACGATCAGGCCCACCCGCGCGCAAGGAAGAAGACATGACTGAAGGATTCAACCCGCACGGCACGACCATCCTGGGCGTGCGGCGCGACGGCGTCGTCGCCATCGGCGGCGACGGGCAGGTCACGCTCGGCAATACGGTCATGAAGGGCAACGCGCGCAAGGTCCGCCTGCTCGGCCAGGGCAAGGTGATCGGCGGCTTCGCCGGCGGCACCGCCGACGCGTTCACGCTGTTCGAACGCTTCGAGGGCAAGCTCGACAAGTTCGGCAACCTGACCCGCGCCGCGATCGAGCTCGCCAAGGACTGGCGCTCGGACCGCTACCTGCGCCGCCTCGAGGCGCTGCTGCTGGTGGGCGACCCGACCCGGCTGTTCGTGATCTCGGGCAACGGCGACGTGATCGAACCCGAGCACGACCTGGTGGCGATCGGCTCCGGTGGACCCTTCGCGCAGGCCGCGGCGCGCGCCCTGATGGAAAACACCGAGCTGCCCGCGCGCGAGATCGTCGAGCGCTCGCTGCACATCGCCGCCGACATCTGCATCTACACGAACCGCAACCTGACCATCGAGGAGCTGCGCTGATGGCCGTTGCCACGTCTCTGACGCCGCGCCAGATCGTCGGCGAGCTCGACAAACACATCGTGGGCCAGGATGCCGCCAAGCGCGCCGTCTCGATCGCGCTGCGCAACCGCTGGCGCCGCATGCAGGTGCCGGAGGCGCTGCGCCAGGAAATCACGCCCAAGAACATCCTGATGATCGGGCCCACCGGCTGCGGCAAGACCGAGATCGCCCGCCGCCTGGCGCGGCTCGCGAACGCGCCCTTCGTCAAGGTCGAGGCCACCAAGTTCACCGAGGTGGGCTACGTCGGCCGCGACGTCGAGTCCATCGTGAAGGATCTGGTCGATGTCGCGGTCAAGATGGCGCGCGAGGAACAGGTCGCGCGCGTCCGCGACCGCGCCGCCGACGCCGCCGAGGACCGCGTGCTCGACGCCCTGCTGCCCAAGCCGCGCATGATGGGCTTCTCCACCGACGAGCCGGCCACGGCGCGCGACGGCGAGACGCGGCAGAAGTTCCGCAAGATGCTGCGCGAGGGCCAGCTCGACGACCGCGAAATCGAGCTCGAGCTGCGCGCCGCGCTGCCGGGCGGCATGGACATCATGGCGCCGCCGGGCATGGAAGAGATGCAGCAGCAGCTGCAGTCGATGTTCCAGAACATGGGCGCGGGCCGGACCCGCGCGCGCAAGATGAAGGTGCGCGAAGCCCTCAAGCTGCTGCTGGACGAAGAAGCCTCCAAGCTGGTCAACGAAGAGGAACTGCGCGCCGCCGCCATCCTCAACGCCGAGCAGAACGGCATCGTCTTCATCGACGAGATCGACAAAGTCTGCCGGCGCCAGGACAGCTACGGCGCCGACGTGTCGCGCGAGGGCGTGCAGCGCGACCTGCTGCCGCTGGTCGAGGGCTGCACCGTCACCACGAAGTACGGCACGATCAAGACCGATCACGTGCTGTTCATCGCCTCCGGCGCGTTCCACGTCTCCAAGCCCTCGGACCTGATCCCCGAGCTGCAGGGCCGCTTCCCGATCCGCGTCGAGCTCGAGCCGCTGAAGGTTGCCGAGTTCGTGCGCATCCTCACCGAGCCCGACGCCTCGCTCACGCTGCAGTACTCGGCGCTGCTGGCCACCGAGGGCGTGCGCGCGCTGTTCACCCCGGACGGCGTGCAGCGCATCGCCGAGATCGCCTTCCACGTGAACGAGCGCACCGAGAACATCGGCGCGCGGCGCCTGCACACGGTGATGGAACGACTGCTCGACTCGATCTCCTTCGAGGCCGCCGACAGCAGCGGCACCACGCTGAGCATCGATGCCGCATACGTGGAGCAGAACCTCGGCCTGCTCGCGCAGGACGAGGACCACAGCCGCTACATCCTGTGAACGAGCTGGCGCTCGGCGCCATCGTCGTCACGATCGCCGCGGTCCCGCTGGCCTTGCTGCTGCTGATCGGCACCGAGCTGCTGCGCGTGCCCGACCCGCTGCGGCGCGCGCGCTGGATCCGCGCCTGCCTCGTCGCACTGGCGCTGCCCGCCGGCCTGCTGCTCGGCGTCGCGGTCTGGGGCTGGGCGGGCGCCGCGCACCTCGGCCCGCTCTGCTACGCCTACGCCACGCCTGAATACCGCGCGACCACGCCGCGGCGGATCGCGTCACTGGTGGTGGATTCGGACCAGGGTCCGGCGCCCGGTTGGGCCGCGCCGCTGTACGCGCCGGGCGGCCCGGCCGGCACCGCAGGAGCCGCCG
>CAJACZ010000147.1 GCA_903938365.1 uncultured Pseudomonadota bacterium
CCGCGCCCAGTGCGGCCTCGACCAACCCGAGCTGTCGCTCGTAGCGCCCGGGATCGCGCGAGGCGAGCACGGCCAGCATCAGCGCGCGCGCCCGCGCAGGCGCCGCGGCGAATTCACGGATGGCCACAGGCAGGGCCAGCCGCAGCCCACGGGCGTGCTGCACCTCACGGGTGCCCGGGTTGCCCACCAGCGCGGCGACGGCGACCGGCGACACCGGCACCGTACCGGGGCTCGGCATGGCCACGACGCTGCGCGGCACGGGCGCGGCCTCGGGTTCGAGGCGCGCCTCGGCGCGCCGCACGGCCTCCCGCGCGCGCGCGTCCAGTTGCGCGAGCGGGAACTGCGGATCCAGAGCCTGGATGCGCGACGCCAACGACGGATGGGTCGAGAAGAATCGGGCAACGCCCGCGGCGAACAGCAGGTGGGCCACTTCGTCAGTGTTCGCCGCCGCGAGGCGTGCGCCAGCCGAAGCGCCGGCGATCTGCAGCAGCGCGCCCTTCAGGCCCTCGGGGTTGCGCGTGAACTGCACGGCGGAGGCATCGGCCAGCCGCTCGCGCGCGCGGGACACCGCAGCCTGCAGGAGGCGTCCGCAGAAAAAACCCAGGTACCCCAGCACGAAGGTGGTGAGGCCGAGCGCCAGCAGGGGCGCAACGCCCTTGCGTCCGGAGCGGGGCGCGACGCGCAGGACGAACCGCCCGAACATTCCGATCGAAAGCAGGCCGAACAGCCAGCCCATCAAGCGGATGTTGAGGTACATGTCGCCATTCAGGATGTGGCTGAACTCGTGCGCGATCACGCCCTGGAGTTCCTCGCGGCTGAGGCGCTGCAGGGCGCCGCGGGTCACGGCCACCGCGGCATTGGCCGGCGAGTGCCCGGCGGCAAAGGCGTTGATGCCCGCCTCGTGCTCGAGCACGTAGACCTCGGGCACTGGCACCCCGGAGGCAATGGCGATCTCTTCGACCACGTTGCGCAGGCGTTTCAGCGCCGGATCACGGGTGTCGCGATCGACGCGATCGCCGCCCAGCGAGCGGGCCACGACGCCACCGCCGCCCCGCAGGGTCAGGCCCTTGTACACGCTGGCCGAGAGGATGACGGCGAGCCAGAAGAGCATCGAGGCCGCAGCGAGGCGGGGCAAGGCCTCGGGCGGCGACCCGCTACCCGCGAGTGCGAACGCCGAAACGACCCCGAGTACGGCCACGACCAGCGCAACAGACACCAGGAAGGCAAGGATCAGCCAGCCGGAGCTGCGCCGCGCGCCCGCCTGCGCCTTGTAGAAGTCCATTGCCCCCGCCCTGCCCGCGAACCGACGGCGCGGCCGTACTCAGCCGAAGCTGACCCTGGGGGCCTCGCGGGCTGCCTCGCTGACGATCTTGAGCGGCTGGGCAGCCTCGAACGAGAACATGCCCGCCACGATGTTGCTGGGGAACATCTGGCGCAGGTTGTTGTAGGACAGCACGGCATCGTTGAACGCCTGCCGGGCGAAGGACACGCGGTTCTCGGTGGAGGTGAGTTCTTCGCTGAGCTGCATCATGGTCGTGTTGGCCTTGAGGTCAGGGTAGGCCTCGGCCAGGGCGAACAGACGGCCGAGCGCGCCCCCGAGCTCGGCTTCGGCGCCCTCCAGGCGCTGGGTGGCCGCCGCGTTGCCGGGCGACGCGGCAGCGGCCCGCAGGCCTTCCGAAGCCGCGTTGCGCGCCCGGATCACCGCCTCGAGGGTTTCGCGCTCGTGCTTGAGGTAGGTCTTCGCGACCTCGACCAGATTGGGGATGAGGTCGTAACGGCGCGTGAGCTGCACGTCGATCTGCGCAAACGCATTGCCGAACGCGTTGCGCGCCCCGACCAGCCGGTTGTAGAGCGAAATGATCCCGACGACCAGCGCGCCGAGGACGATGAGCGAAACGACTGTCATGTGAGCTCCTGTAGGGGTGCCGTGCCGCGGGAGCGCGGCGTCAGCGCTTGCGCTTCGCCACCGCCCGGGTCTTTGCCTTGGCCACGGTCTTTGCCTTGGCTGCGGCCTGCGCACGGGACGGCGCCGGCGGGCTGCGCCGACTGCCTCGCGCGCCGAACACCGCCCCGCCCTTGGGCGCGGCCGCCGCCGGCGCACTGCTGCGCACCGCGCGCGACGGCGCGGCATCGACCTGCTCCTGCAGCACCCGGAACAGGTTCTCGATGAATTCCTTGCGATCCGCAGCCAGGCGGGCTTCCTGGGCGGGCGAGAACTCGAAGGCATCGACCTCGCCGGCAGCCAGCGAACCCTGACGCTCCTGGATCGCTTCGACGGCGGCCAGGCGCTCGCGCAGCGCCCACACTTCGCTGCCCAGCGTGACGACCATGTTCAGGATCTTGTCGATCGCCGGGTCGGCGAAGAAGAACGGGCGGCCGCCCCGGATCGTGCGGCGCAGCGGCTTTCTGGTGTGGGTCATTTCCATGCTCCGAAGCAGTACCACAGTACGCCATCCGTCAGTCGGCCCGTCTTGTCGCTGTCCACATCCTGCTGGTGGGAAGCGGCTTCCTTGAGGACTTCCGACCCGTACCAGCCGACCGAGGGCACCACGAACTGGACGTACTGCGCGGCCTTGAAGCCCGCGTGCCGGCACAGGTCCGCAGGCTTGAGGTCGCGGAAGGGCTTGTAGAAGGGCTCGTTGTTGTAGGCGCTGTCCCAGTCCAGGTAGAAGGCGTCGTAGGGCGAGAGCTGCGAGTTCGGCGGCAGTTCCATGTGGATCATCAGGCCGCCCGGCTTGAGCACGCGGTGCGCCTCGGCGAGGATCTTCTCGATGCCCTTGCGCGGCACTTCGTGCAGGAACATCGAGGAGAACACCACGTCGAAGCTGGCGTCCGGGAATTCCAGCGCCTCGGCGTTCATCTGGTGGAAGTGGATGTCCCGACCCTGCGCCTGCGCACGCGCGTGGCCGTAGCGCAGGCAGGGCGCCGCGACATCGATGCCGTGCACCTCGGCTTCGGGAAAATGGTCCTTCCAGGGGCCCGTGTTGTGGCCGATCGTGCAGCCCAGGTCGAGGATCTTCTTCGGCTTGAACTGCGGGTACTTCGCGCGGATGAAACCCGCGATCGACTGACCGATGTCGTCGAGGTTCTGGCCCATGAGGCCGAACGAGAACACGGCGAGACCGTTGTCGTAGAGCGAACCGGCGGTCAGGTCGCCCTCGTCGTACTCGCCGTCATAGTTGCCCGCCATCAGGTGCACGTCGATCGCAGACACGCTGCGCGGCACTTCGAGATCCGGCTTCAGGGTCAGCGAACCGAGCCCGGTGCGCGTCTCCAGTGCCGCGGCCTGCTTGCGCAGTCCGTCGCGGCCCCGATCCAGCGCCGGGAACACCGACTGCCAGACCATGTCCTGGGCAGTGACGCGCAGGCTCGAGTAGAACCTGAAGTATTCGCTGGGCTTGATCGCCTTGTGGACTTCCGGCCCGTCCTTCGGGGCCCGGCCGGTGCGGCGGCGGAAATCCGGCTCGCCCTGGCTTTCCCAGACCGCGCGCATGCCCGAGGCCAGGTCGTTCAGGACGTGGGCGCGCAGCCCCGAGACGAAGTTCATGCGCGCCTTTTCGTCGCGCGTCTTGCCGAGTTTCAACTCGTGCTTGAGTTCGAGCATGCCGATCCTCCGGTAGGGACTCTTGGAGCCTTGCACACCAGTGTGCCACAGCGCTGTCGGACGGCACACGGCGCCCGCAGCCCCGATTATGTCTCAGGGGCAATGAGAAGTGGGTCACACCGGGGTGCCGACAGTCGCCGCTGCGGATCCGCTCGTCGGATACGGGTGAGGCGGGCTTGCAGGCGCGCGAGCATTCTCTCCCATGAAATCCCGCCACTCCGGCTTCACGCTGTTCGAACTGCTCGTCGCCCTCGCGATGGTCGGCATCCTCGTGGGCCTGGCCGCGCCCTCTTTCCGGGACTTCGGAACCAACACCCGGGTCGTGACGACCCACAACGACCTGGTTGGAGCCTTCGCTTACGCGCGCAGCGAGGCAATCCGTCGCAACAGCCCCGTGACCGTCTGCTCATCCTCCGCGACGGCCACCGACCGGTACGAGAAATGCGCGACGACCGGCTGGGGCAACGGCTGGCTCGTGTTCACGGACAGGATCGGCATCAACCAGGGCCAGGTCAACGGCCCGGACCAGATCCTGCAGATCTGGCGGGGGCCGTCCAACACCAACGTGGTCATGGAAGCCACCGGCACGGGCGCCCACTGGCTGACCTTCACGCAATCAGGGCTGGTCAACCCCAGCAGCATCACCAAGAGCTTCACCGTGCACTCCGCCCTCTGTCCGAGCGGCGCAGTGCAGAAGCGCCAGATCACCGTCAACCCCGTCGGCTCCGTCCGCACCCACAAAGTGGCCTGCCCATGACACGCTCCGTCCCGCAGACACCGCGTCAGCACCGCGGCTTCACCCTGATCGAGTCGCTGGTCGCGCTGGTGGTGCTCTCCATCGGCCTGCTCGGCGTCGCCGCCCTGCAGCTCGCAAGCCTGCAGACCAACTACGGCTCCTCGCAGCGGACCCAGGCGACGTTCCTCGCGCAGGACATCGTCGATCGAATGCGCGTCAACCGCGACGCAGCGATCGCAGGCGCCTACGACATCGACTTCGGCCAGGCCGCGCCCACCACGCCGGCGAACGTCGCCGAGGCGGACCTCGCGCTTTGGAAGGCGCGGCTGCTCGCCACGCTGCCGGCGAGCCACAACGGCTCCGCCGGCGGCATGCCGGACGGAGAAATCGCCTCCGATCCGGCCAGCGAGACCCTGACCATCCGTATCCGCTGGGACGACAGCCGGGGCCGCGAACTGCCCCTGGAGCTGGGCATGACGGTGCGCCTGTGATGCGCGCGCAACAGGGCTTCAGCGTCGTGGAACTGATGGTGGCGATGACCATCAGCCTGATGCTGCTCGCGGGCGGCCTGTCGGTGATGTACACGTCCCGGATCACGTTCGACGAGAACGTCCGTGTCGCCCGCATGCAGGACTACGCGCGCTCCAGCATGGAGCTGATCATGAGCGACCTGCGAAGCGCCGGATCTCTCGGTTGCGCGCGGGCCGTGGACAGCAGCCGCTTCCGCAACTCGCTGACCGCCCCTGCCGCGCTGCGCTACAACTTCGGCCTGGCGGTGCAGGGCTTCGAGGGCTCGAGCGGAACATGGTCACCCGCGCTGGACGCCACGGTGATCCCGAGCGCCACCACCGTCAGCGACATCCTGGTCGTGCGCACCCCGTCTCCGGACCTCCCGGTGTTCCTCACCAGGACCGCCTTCGCGGGCGGCACCGGGTCGATATCGATCAAGAAGAGGGCGGGCGTGGGCCTGCCGGCCGGCACGGCGCTGCTGGTCAGCGACTGCGATTACGCCAACATCTTCACCAATTCGGCCGCAGTGGCGACTGCGGGGACGTCCGGGACCCTGGAGCGCGCCACCGGCGCGATCACGGCGCCGTCCGGAGCCGTGGAAATGCCGCAGAACAGCGCCGTCAGCTTCCCCGCGTACGCCGTAAATTCTTCCGTGACTGTGATCGAAACGGTGGTCTATTACGTCCGCCCCAGCAGCAGCGAGAGCGGGCCATCGCTGTGGCGCATCGTCGGCAACGGCGCGCCGCAGGAACTGGTCGAAGGCGTCGAGCGCCTCGAGATCCAGTACGGCGAGGACACCAACAACGACCAGCTGGTCGACACGTACCGCACCGCGGCCGCAGTGGCCAACTGGGCGAACGTACTGTCCGTGTCGCTGGCCGTGCTGCTGCGCGCGCCCGAGCAGGATCCGGACAGCATGCTGGTTTCGCGCACCTTCGACATGCTGGGCACCACCGTCGGACCGTTCGAAGACCGGCGCGCCCGCGTGCTTTTCACCACCACCGTCGCCCTGCGCAACCGCGCAACCGCGATCTGAACGATCCCCTGGAGCCACGACCGTGATGCACACGCCTGCCCGCACTCCCTCCCCTGCCACACGCCAGCGCGGTGCGATCCTGATCACCGCGCTGCTGATGCTGCTGACGCTGACCGTGCTCGGCGTCTCGGTGATGCAGATCACTCGCATGCAGGAGCGCGCCGCCGGCAACACCCGCGACCTCAACCTCGCGTTCCAGGGTGCCGAAGCGGCGATCCGGGACGCCGAGACGCTGCTCTGGACCACCCCCACCATCGTGACGTGCGCCAATGCAGAGTGCGTGCGTCCACGGAACAGCCTGGGCGACCTCGACAACAAGACCGCATCCTGGTGGGCCGCCAACGCCCAGGAGTACGGAGCCGATGGCGCCCAGGACATCGACGAACTGGACACGGATCCGCAGTTCGTCGTCGAGGAACTCGCCTGGGTCGGGCCGCTGGTGGTCGATGAGCCCGGAGGCCGCATGTTCTACCAGATCACGGCGCGGTCGACCGGCAGCAGCGGCCTCGCGAACTCGCTGATCCAGACCACCTACGCCAAGCCCGAATGACGGTCCCAACACGGCACCGGAGCACGACCATGAAGCACCGCATCACCTCCCGCATCGCCGCCCTGGCCGTCATGTCGGCCGGATCGCTGCTCGCGATCCAGTCGGCCGTCACCGCGCCGCTCGACATCCGCAACGTTCCGATCTTCCTCGACCAGACCGTGGCGCCGATCAACATGCTGGTGGTCGGACGCGACCACAAGCTCTATTACGAAGCCTACAACGACGCCTCCGACCTGAACGGGGACGGCATCCTCGACGTGGGCTTCAGGCCGAACATCACCTATTTCGGCTATTTCGACTCGGGAACCTGCTACGACTACGGTACGTCGCTCGCGAATACCTTCACGCCCTCGGGCCCCGCCGCCGCCGCCAACACCTGTTCCGGAAAGTGGAGCGGCAACTGGCTGAACTACGTGACCACGGCGCGCATCGACGCGCTGCGCAAGGTGCTCTACGGCGGCAAGCGCCTGACCGACACCGCCACCCAGACCGTGCTGGAGCGCACCCACATCCCGCAGGACGCCCACAGCTGGGCCAAGAGCTACGACAGCGTCGCGCTCAACGGCTACAACATCACCCAATACACGCCGCTGTCGATCCCGAACGCGGGCAAGCGACACCTGTTCGCGAACACGACGCTGGTGGATGACCTGAGCCAGCTGCCGCGCATGCGTTACGCCGCGAACACCACCGCCCAGCCCTGGAACTGGGTGAGCAAGGAGCGCCCGGTGGCCGGCTCGTCCGCCAACGACGGGCACTCGCTCGTGATCAACGACTACGTGGTGCGCGTGCAGGTCTGCGTCGACGGCGCCGACTTCATCTCGGGAACCGTCGACGGCGATTCCAGCTGCCGGAAGTATCCCAACGGCGGCTTCAAGCCCGTAGGCCTGCTGCAGGAGTACGGCGAGGCCAACACCATGCTGTTCGGCATGATCACGGGCTCCTATCAGAAGAACACGGACGGCGGCGTGCTGCGCAAGGCCGTAGGCAGCTTCACCAACGAGGTGAACGCGAGCACGGGCCAGTTCCTGGGCACCGACCCCGGCATCATCAAGACCCTGGACGGGCTCAAGACCACAGGGTTCCTGTCGGGCAGCTATTCCTATTCCGAGTCCGGCGACAGCTGCGGCTGGATCGACAACCAGCCGATCACGAGCGGCAGATGCCGCATGTGGGGCAACCCGGTGGGCGAGATGATGTACGAGGCGCTGCGCTACTTCGCCGGCAAGGGCGCGCCGACGGCGGCCTTCGACATCGCCACCAGCGGCAACCCGGACGCCACGCTCGGCCTGTCGCGCGCCACCTGGAACAACCCCTATGGGTCGGGCGCGGCCTCCTGCGCGAAGCCCTTCATGACCGTCGTCAGCGACATCAACCCGAGCTACGACACCGACCAGGTGCCGGGCACCGCCTTCGGGAGCTTCAGCGGCGACCTCACCGGCCTCGACGCCAGCGCCCGCGGCCAGGCGATCTGGACGGGCGAGGGCTGGGGCTCGAAGACCCACTATATCGGCCAGTCCGGCGGCAGCTCCGACGGCTCGCCCTCGCCCAAAACCGTGACCAGCCTGGGCAGCATCCGCGGCCTGGCACCGGAAGAACCGACCAAGCTCGGCGGCTATTATTCGGCCTCGGTTGCCTACCACGGCGCGACCACAGACATCAGCGCCGCGACGGGCAGCCAGAAGGTGCAGACCTTTGCGGTCGCG
>CAJACZ010000148.1 GCA_903938365.1 uncultured Pseudomonadota bacterium
AGGCTGCTGCGCTCGCGCTTGGAGTGCTCGGGGGGGACGCGGTCCCCGTAGTGAAGCACGCCCTTCTCGTCGGTCCACTTGTAACTCGTCGTGCCCTGCTCGGCTGCGGTGGCCGTGACGGTGGAGAACGCGGACAGGCCGGCGAGCAGGATGCCCACGGCCAGAATCGTCGGATAGCGTGCCTCAATCAGGTTCATGGGTTTCGTACAGCTCATTCCGTACCGTATTTTTCCCGATATTCCCGCAATTGGCCAAGCTGTTCCTCCGAAATGCGAAACCGGTCACCGGCCGGATGCGAAAGCAGATCGATCAGCTCGGCCAGTGTGATGAGGCTCACACAACGCAGGCCGAATTCCGCTTCGACCTCCTGCACGGCCGAGCGCGCGCTCCGGCCGCGTTCCTGCCGGTCAACCGCGAGCAGGACCGCCACGGGCTCGGCGCCGGCGTGGCGGATCAGTTCGACCGACTCCCGGATCGCCGTGCCGGCCGTTATGACATCGTCGACGATCACGACCCGGCCGGAAAGCGCCCGGCCCACCACGCTTCCGCCCTCGCCATGCGCCTTGGCTTCCTTGCGATTGAAGGCCCAGGGAACGCTGCGGTGATGATGTTCGGCGAGCGCTACCGCCGTGCTGGTGACCAGCGGGATGCCCTTGTAGGCGGGGCCGAACAGCATGTCGTAGCCGACGCCCGAGCGCTGCAGGGCAGCTGCGTAGCACTGGCCGAGGACGCCGATGGCTTCGCCGTCGTCGAACAGGCCGGCGTTGAAGAAATACGGACTTTCGCGGCCCGATTTCAGGGTGAAGCGCCCGAAGCGCAGGGCCGCGCGCGCCAGCGCGAGGTCGACGAAGCTGCGTTGGTAATCCTGCATGGCGGGTATCATAACCCGGTGCGAATCATCACCCTGAATGCCAATGGAATCCGCTCGGCTGCCTCCAAGGGCGCTTTCGAATGGCTGCGCGGCCAGGATGCCGACGTCGTCTGCCTGCAGGAAACCCGTGCGCGCGAGTCGCAACTCGACGGGTACGACGTCGACCTGCCGGGATACCACCGTTTCTTCCAGGATGCCGAGCGCCCGGGCTACTCGGGGGTCGCCATCTACAGCCGTCGCGAGCCGGACCGGGTCGTCCGCGGTTTCGGGGTCGACGAATTCGACCGCGAGGGTCGCTATCTCGAGGCGGGATTCGGCGACCTGGCGGTGGTTTCCCTGTACCTGCCCTCCGGCTCCGCCAGCCCGGAACGACAGGCGTCCAAGTTCCGGTTCCTCGACGCGTTCATGCCGCACCTGCGCCAGCTGCAGGGGCGGGGCGGCGATGTCGTGCTGTGCGGTGACTGGAACATCGCCCATCGTGCGATCGACCTGCGCAACTGGAAGGGGAACCAGAAGAACTCGGGCTTCCTTCCCGAGGAGCGCAGCTGGATGGACCGTCTGCTGGGCGAGGAGGGTTATTCGGACGCGTTCCGGCAGGTCAGCCAGGAGCCCGACCAGTACACCTGGTGGTCGAACCGCGGTCAGGCC
>CAJACZ010000149.1 GCA_903938365.1 uncultured Pseudomonadota bacterium
CCTGATGGGCTGGGCGCTGACCGATCTCGTGATCGAGCCGCGCCTGCGCAGCACGGCGGTTGACGGCGACCCTGCCTCGCTGCCCAGCCAGGATCCGCTGCGGCCCGAGGAACGCCGCGGCCTGCGCTGGGCGCTGGCGGCGGCGGCCCTTGCGCTGGCCGGCTTCGTGCTGACGCTGCTGCCGGCCGACTCGCCCTGGGCGGCGGCCCCGAACGCCGCCGGCGATCGGCTGCTGCTCGCCTCGGGCGCACCGCTAATGCAGTCGATCGTGCCGATCATCTTCATCGGCTTCCTGATCCCCGGGATCGCCTACGGCGTGGCCGCCGGCTCGGTGAAGACCCATCGCGACGTGGTCGCCGGCATGACCAAGGCGATGTCGGGCATGGGCTACTACATCGTCATGGCGTTCTTCTGCGCGCAGTTCATCTACGCCTTCGGCCAGTCGAACCTCGGCGCGCTGGTCGCGCTGAAGGGCGCCAACGCGCTGCGCGAGCTGGGCCTGCCGCTGGGCGTCACGCTCGCTGGCATCATCGTGCTCACCAGTCTGGTCAACCTGCTGGTCGGCTCGGCCTCGGCGAAGTGGGCGCTGATCGGCGCGATCATGGTGCCGATGCTGATGCAGCTCGGCGTGTCGCCCGACCTCACGCAGGCGGCCTACCGCGTGGGCGACAGCTCGACGAATATCATCACGCCGCTGCTGCCCTACTTCCCGCTGATCGTCGTGTTCTGCCGCCGCTACGTGCAGGGCGCCGGCATCGGCACGCTGGTGGCGCTGATGCTGCCCTACTCGATCACCTTCATCGTCGGCTGGACGTGCTTCCTGCTGGCTTTCTGGGGGCTCGGCCTGCCGCTGGGCGTGGGCTCGAGCTACGGATACACGCCACCGTGACCGCCGACACCTGAATCGCCCTGTGGGGCCGGGGACCCGACGTCGCCTACCCCATCGCACCGGGGTCGAGGTATTGTCCGGCTTCCGTCAATCAACTGGAGACCGGCATGCTCACGAGGCACACCCATCAGTCGCTTTGGATCGCGATTCTTCTGGCGCTCCCCGCCGCTGGCACCATGGCCGACACCCCCAAGGCCCCGCCTGACCCTATGGTGGCGTTCGAGGCCGAGCGGTTCCGGATGACGGCCGCGCGAGACGTCGAAGGCGTCGAGCGAGTGCTGGCCGACGACCTGAGTTACTGCCACACCACCGGCCGATGCGAGACCAAGGAAGAGTACATCGCCAACCTGCGCAGCGGCCGGACCCGTTACCACAAGATCGAGGTCCTCGATTCACGCGTGCGGTATTACGGCGACATCGCGATCCTGAACGGGCGGATCAGCATCGACGTCGAAGCTGGCGGCCAGAGCGTCAAGGGCCTGAAGATGTCCTACACCGACGTCTACCGACGGACCGAGGGTCGCTGGCTCATGATCGCCTGGCACTCCAGCCCGTTGCCCTGACCCAGCGTCTGTTGAGCCGATGTACGTCGATCGCCATCCTCTGGCGACGCTGATCATGGTCAACGGCGGCAAAGCTTACGCGGATCACCTGCCTTTTCTCCGGACCGACCGGCTGGTCATCGGGGCCAGCCTGTTCTCCCACGTCGCCCGACCTAATGCCACATGGCGGCTCGCGGAAAGCGGCCCCGAAGTACTGCTGGTCTTTTCGGGCGCGGCGGCCTACGTCTCCCCGTCCCTGTACCCGACCAGGCAGGAGACCCACGAGGTCGTACCCACCTACAACTACGTGAGCGTGCACGTCAGGGGGCACTTGACCTGCTCGCACGACCCGGCGGTGAAGAGCCGCTGCGTCGAGCGTCTCACCCAGAGGATGGAGGCGTCGCGAGCCGAACCGTGGTCCGTTGCCGATGCGCCGCCTGCCTACATCGACAGGATGCTCGAGGGCTTCGTCGCGCTGACGCTGGAGGTCGGCGAGATCACGGCGAAATCCAAGTCGAGCCAGAACCGGCTCCCGCGGGACCAGTTCGGGGTCATGGAGGGACTGAGCGCGGATCCCGCCACGTCGGAGGCCGCGCAGGTCATAGCGACGCGCCTCGGCGCGCTCAGGGCTTGACGTCCATCAACCTCGCGCCCCTGCTCGAGGCCTCGCTGCCCATCCGGTTGCACGTGGCCACGATCGTGCCGGCGTTCCTCATCGGTACGTGGCTGATTTTCGCGAGCCGCAAGGGCAGCGCTCCGCACCGCGCCCTGGGCGCAGCGTTCCTCGCGCTGATGGTGCTGACCTCGGTCAGCGCCGCGTTCATCCGGTCGGCGGTGATGCCAATGGTGTCACTGGGTTCGCTGTCCTTCGGACCGATTCACCTGCTGGTGCCCTACACGCTGCTCGGCGTCGCCGGCGCGATCCGCGCCGTCCGGCGGGGTGAGTTCCGCGCCCACGGTGCGGCGGTGCGCAGGCTGTACTTTCTTGCGATCCTGCTGGCTGGGGCGTTCACCTTCATGCCGGGACGGGTCATGCACCGGATGTTCCTCGGGGGGTGAGGATCAGGGGTCGGACGGTCGGACGAGGCGCGCGAGGAACATGCCAGCCAGCATCGCGGCCACGAACACGAATGCCCCGGGTGCGAACGTGGTGAGGAGCAGCAGTCCGGGGCCCGGGCAGATGCCACTCAGCCGCCAGCACGCCGCCGACGGAAGTAGAAGCCCGGAGAGCAACAACCCCGCTCCGAAAAGCAGGCCCGCGGAGGAAGGCTACTTTCCAGCCACCTTCACCAGGCTTGCCCGATGCCCTTGAGTTCGATGCGCTGGTAGACGAGGTGGGCGGCCAGCCCGAGGGTCTGCGTATCGCTCAGCTTGTAGGCGACCGCGGGCGGCGCTCGAGGAGCTGCGCTGCCGCGAGCGCTTCAAACCTGCGAGCGCACTTTGCGCTCAGGTGCGTAATCCGATGGTTAGCGGGTTGCGGCTTTAAAAACGAGTTCGGCACCGTCCAACAAGACCACCCAAGAGCCGTCACTCGAAAACTTCAAGTCCGTCCAAAACGTCACTGCTTTCGGTTTATTCGGTGTCTTTGAAAACGGCGCGCTGACACTGAAGGTTCGTTTGGAACGATTATCCTTGGCAAGCGCTGATTTTCGGATGTCGGAAAACTTTTTCACACTCGCTGGGGTGAGGCGGAGGACATAAGTTGGCACTGAAGCGGAACCACGCAGGAAGCCGAGGGAGCGCTCCATCGTGGTCCGCTCGATTAATTCGAGTGTGAGATTTTCATCGCGTACGGGAGCATCGGGTGGAGCGCTTGAAAAGCCGAGCGTGGTTCGCGCGACATCGAGCTCAAACCCCGGCGATACTGAAACCCGAACCCTGATCCCGGCTGGATCAACTCGCTCCAACCCGCTGCCGCCCATCGCGGCGAACTGAATCATGCTGGTGATCGGGACCGACGCACAGCTCGAGACAGAGCCGAGCATCAACAACACAACGAGGTATCGGGTAGAACTGCTCAAGATCAATGGGCAGACCCCCGATAGATGCGTGAATAAATGGAGCGGGTGATGGGAATCGAACCCACGTTAGTAGCTTGGGAAGCTACAGTTCTACCATTGAACTACACCCGCACCGGGGCCGTTGATTCTAGAAGGATTGGTGCGGCTTCGGCAACCGCCGTGTGCTGCCGCGCGTCACGCCACGCGCAGGCGTCAGCCGAACAGCAGGAACCAGATCTTGTAGCCCGAGAAGATCAGCACGGCGAGAATCCCCGTGCCCAGGAAGACCAGCGCCTCGCGAGTGGATTCCTTCATGCGCCCGACTCAACCCAGCAGCGCGTGCTGGACGAGGAAGGCGGCGGCACCCGCCAGATACCCGACCAGCGCCAGCAGCGATATCTTCTTCAGGTACCAGAGGAAGTCGATCTTCTCCAGGCCCATCGCGGCCACGCCGGCTGCGGAGCCGATCACGAGGATCGAGCCACCGGTCCCGGCGCAATAAGCGAGGAAACCCCACAGGAAATGATCGGGGGGGTATTGCTCGAGGCTGTACATGCCCATCGAGGCGGCCACGAGCGGCACGTTGTCGACGACGGCGCTGACCAGGCCGATGATCACGACGATCACGTCCAGGCGGCCGACTGTCTCGTCGAGCCAGGCCGCGATGGCCGACAGCACGTGCGCATGCTCCAGCACCGCGACAGCAAGCAGGATCCCGACGAAGAAGACGATTGAACTGAGATCGATCCGGCTCAGGGCGTGAACCAGGGTCAGGCGCTTGGACTCTTCCGCATCCTTGCCTCGATGCAGCAGGTCGCCCACCAGCCACAGGATGCCCAGGCCGAACAGCACGCCCATGAACGGTGGCAGGTGAGTGGCGGCCTTGAACGCCGGGACAGCAACCAGAACGCCGAGACCCAACGACAGCATCAGCCTGCGCTCGAACACCGTGGTGACCGCGCCACGACCGTGCGAGGCCAGATCCGCGGCGACCACGATCCGCCCGCGGGTGGCCATCGCCGTCGCTGCGAGCGGCACGAGCAGGCTGACGAGCGCCGGCACGAACACACTCTTGATGAGCGGCAGGCTGGTGACCTGCCCGCCGATCCACAGCATGGTGGTCGTGACGTCGCCGATGGGTGACCAGGCGCCGCCCGCGTTGGCCGCGATCACGATCACGCCCGCGAAGAACAGGCGTTCCTGCCGATCCGCCAGCAGCTTCTGCATGAGCGAAATCATCACGATGGTCGTCGTCAGGTTGTCGAGGATCGCGCTGAGGAAGAACGTGAAGACACCGACCAGCCAGAGCAGCGAGGCCACGGAGCGCGTGCGGATGCGTGAAGTGATGACGTCGAAGCCGTCGTGCGCATCGACCACCTCGACGATGGTCATGGCGCCCAGCAGGAAGAAGACGATCTGCGCCGTGCCGAGCAGGGACTCACCCAGATGGGCAGACACCACTTGCGGATCACCGACGGAGGATGCGTACAGGGTCCAGAGCAGGCCGGCGCCGATCAGCGCGGAAGCCGACTTGTTGACGCCGAGCGGATGTTCCAGCGCGATGGCGGCATAGGCCACCACGAACACGGTGATGAGCAGAGCAGTGATCATGTCGAAGCCCCCGGCAGCAGTCCGGCCCAGCCCGACCGTTCAATGCAGAAATAGACCATGTCGCGGCCGCGCCAGGCGGGATCGCCGGGCACCTCCACGGCCAGCCGTGCGCCGACGTTCGCCATGGCACGACGCGAACGCAGGTTACGCGCCCCGACGTGGAACCAGACCCGATCGGCGAACCCGAACGCGTGACCCAGCATCAGGTGCTTGACCTCGCGGTTATAGATGCCGCCCCAGAACTTCCGGCCGAGGAAGGTGTAGCCGATCGCGATTTCACGGCTGGCGGGATGCCAGTCGTAGTAGCGGGACGAGCCCACCACCTCACCGGAGGCGGAATCAAGCACCAGCAGCGCACCGCGCGAGCGGATGCCACCCTCGAACAGCTGAGTAAAGACGTCGAGCTGGTGGCGATCGCTGTCCGGGTGCTGTTCCCAGACCAAGGGATCGCGCGCCACGGCGTAGAGCGCATCGAAGTCCTCGGGCGCGAGGGGACGCAGGCGCACGCGTGGCCCCTCGAGCGTCGGTTGCAGGTCAGGCTCGGTCATAGCCTATCGTAGCAAGCGGCGACGCCCGGGGCGCCAGCCCTTCCCTTCAGCACAGCATCGCCAGGGAGCTTCCCGCGTGAGCGGGGGGCGACAGCAACAGGTCGATCGCGCTGCCGCTGCTGGCCTCTTCGCTCGCCATGCCCTGGGTTAGCGTCACCGGAGTCGCGGCCGCGCTCGCCAGATCCGCCGGATCCACGACGGCGAAGCGCAGGATGCCCTCGGAGTCCACCGACAGGCCCAGGTATCCGTCCAGCGCCAGATCGGCCGCACTGAGCGGCAGCACCTCGGGTTCGATCGTCACGACCAGGGCCGGGCTGGGCGCAGAGGTGTTTCCCGCACGGTCGGTCTGCCGTGCAGTCAGCGTGTGCGTACCGACGGTCAATGCGCTCGAGTTGATCGACCAGTTGCCGCCGCCGTCCGCCGTTCCCGTGCCGAGCACGGTCGTGCCGTCTGTGTCGTACAGCGTCACCATCGCACCCGATTCAGCACCGGTGCCGGTCACGCGCGGACTGTTCACGCTGGTGATGTCATCGGTGCTCGAGGGGCCCGAGTCGCTCGCCTCCGCCAGATCCGGCGCCGACGGCGGCGCCGCGCCGGTGTCGATGGTCACGCCCAGGCTGGCGCTGAACAGCGAGGTGTTGCCCGCCGTATCGGTCTGACGGGCCCTCAGCGTGTGCGAGCCCTCAGACAGTGCGGTCGACGTGATCGTCCAGTTGCCGCTGCCGTCGGCGACGCCCGTACCCAGCACGGTTCCGCCATCGGTGTCGTACAGCACGACTGTCGCTCCCGGCTCGGCGCCCGTACCCCTGAACGTCGGGGTCGTGTCGCGGGTCAGATTGTCCGAGTTGAAGTCCCCCGAATCGCTGGCCGCGAGCAGATCGGGAACAGAGGGCGGCAATGCGCTGGCATCGATCGTGACCACCAGACCCGCGGTCGGCGCCGAGCGATTGCCCGCGAGGTCGGTCTGTCGGGCCGTCAAGGTGTGAGCCCCCGCGGACAGTGTGGTCGACGTGATAGACCAGCTGCCGCCCGCGTCTGCGAGGCCGGTACCGAGCACCGTCGTGCCATCCGTGTCGTAGAGCGTCACCGTAGCGCCGGGCTCCGCCCCGGAACCGGTCAGGGTCGGCGTGGTCAGGCGGGTCCGGTTGTCACTGTCCGAGCTGCCGGTATCGCTGCTCGCGGCAAGATCCATGGGCGATGGCGCCGCAGCGGCCGAGTCCACGGTGATGGTCAGGGGCGTCGCGGAAGACGCGTTGCCCGCCGGATCCGTGGCGGTCACCGTCAGCGTGTTCGCACCGTTCGCCAGCGCCTGCGCATCCCCCGGCGTAACGCTCCAGGTGCCATCCGCTGCGACCGTAGTCACCAGCACCGCACCGCCCGGCAGCGTCACGCGGATCGTGTCGCCGGCCGTGCCCGTTCCCATGAGGGTCGGCGTCGTGTCGTTGGTGAGCCTGTCGCCGCTCGCGCCGGAGTCCGAGGCGGGCGCCAGCGTGGCCACCGGGGCGGCGGGCGCCGCGGCATCGACCGTGATCGTCAGCGGGATCGTCGACGAGGCGCTGCCCGTCGGATCCACCGCGGTCACCGTCAGCGTGTTCAAACCCGTCGCCAGCGCCTGCGCGTTGCTCGGAGTCACTGACCAGCTGCCGTCGGCTGCGACGGTGGTCGTCAGCACCGAGCCATCCGGCAGCGTCACGCGGATCGTGTCGCCGGCCGTGCCGGTGCCCGAGATCGTCGGCGTCGCATCGCTGGTGAGACGGTCGCCGCTCGCGCCCGAATCGGAGC
>CAJACZ010000150.1 GCA_903938365.1 uncultured Pseudomonadota bacterium
GCCGCAGTCTAGCGACGGCCGCGACCCGGTTTCGATAACGCGGCGTTCGCGACATGTTGCCGTGGAAGCAACCAACCCTGCGGCTGGCGCACGGCGCTCGGGGCGGTGCGCTGCGAGGATAGGATCTCCCCTCGGGCCCCGACCTCAGGACATGGCTCCGCACCGCATCCGACTCGTCGCCGGCGAACTGAGCGCGGAGATCGCGCCCGAGAGGGGCGGATCGGTTGCGGGCTTTCGCGTCGGCGACACGCCGCTGCTGTGGCCGGAGCGGGCGACGCGACCCGGCGAGTTCGGCGCGGAGTCGATGGCGTGTTTTCCGCTGGTGCCCTTCGTCAATCGCATCCGCGACGGGCGCTTCAGGCACGCGGGTCGCCCGTTTGCGATACCGCGGAACACGCCCCGTCCGCACCCGCTGCATGGCGAGGGCTGGCTGGCGGCCTGGTCGGCCGATGCCCACGACGGGCGCTCGGCGCTGCTGAGCCTGCAGCCGGAGGCGCACGGCTGGCCCTGGCGCTACCGCGCCTTCCAGCGCTTCGAGCTGGATCCGGGCGGGCTGACCGTCACGCTCGGGCTGCAGAGTCTCGCGAGCGAGCCGTTTCCGTTCAGCCTGGGACTGCATCCCTACTTCCCCCACCCGGCCGATGCGTTGCTGCAGGCGTCCTGCCACCGGGTCTGGTCAGGCGACGGGACGGGCATTCCGACCCGGGCGGACGTGATTCCCCGCGAGGCGGATTTCGGCGAGGCGCGGGCGGTGGCGGCGGAGCCGCTGGACCACTGCTTCGACGGCTGGGACGGTCGCGCGACGATCCGCTGGCCGGCCGCCGGGCTGGCGCTGACCCTCGAGGCCGAGGGCTGCGGGTTCCTGCAGGTCTACTCGCCACCGGGCGAGCCGTTCTTCTGCGTCGAACCCATGACCGCCCGGCCGGATGCGTTCAATCCGAACACCTCTGACCTCAGCCCGATCGACCTGATCGAGCCGGGTGGACGGCGGCAGATCAGCATGCGGCTGGAGCTCGCAAGGCTTGATGAATATCTGCGCAGGCAAGCAGGTTCGGGCCAGGGTCGACCCGCACGTGGCCCACAGGTGACCAGGATGGCGCTCCAGTTCCCCGCGCCGGGTTTCGCCTTCGAGACCCCCGGGCGCGTGCGGTCACTGCACCACCGGCCGCGCAGCGGCGTCAGTAGCGCCAGCTGCTGACATCCGCCCCCTTGGGCGCGGTCATGATCATCCGCTCGACGGCCCAGGGCAGCACCATCTGGGGATAGCGCAGCCGCGACCAGGCGTTGCTGCGGGTGTGGTCACCGTTCCAGCAATGCTCGGCGCGGTCGCCGTAGTCGATCACGGCGTCGGCAGCGGGCTGGGCGCTGCGCAGGAATTCCTCGACCGCATAGACCGCGTTGTTGAGGTAGTAGTTGTCCATGTCGCCGGCGTAGATCCGCAGCTTGCCGCGCAGCTTCGGGCCGAGCGTGGGCCAGTCACGGCGCAGGATGTAAGACAGGTCGTAGTGTTCCTTCCAGTACGCCGCGGTCACGGGGTCGATCTCACCGCTGAGCCGGTCCCAGATACGCCGCGGGTAGCCGTCGGGGCCGACCGGTGAATAGACCGACTCCCAGACGTCCCACTGGTCGCCGCTGCGGCCGCGGGTGCCGAGCGCGAGCTCCCAGAGGTTGTTCTCTTCGATGGTGGTGTCGATGTGGCCGAGCCAGTTCCGGTGCGCCGGGCGCGGCGTGCGCTTGAAGCGGTTCGGCATCCAGTAGGCGTTGCGGTCCTCGTAGAGGTTGACCGTCATGTAGTGGCGGAAGTCGATCGGGTCGGGACAGGCGATCCAGGCGCCGTTGTAGTCGTCCGGGTAGAACATCTGCACGGCCATCGCGATCCAGCCGCCGGTGCTGCCGCCGTAGACGAAGCGCGCCCAGCCCTCGCCTATCCCGCGGAAGCGGCGCTCGATCTCGGGGATCAGCTCGTACTGGATGGCGTCGCCGTACGGACCGTTGTTGGCGGAGTTGACCCCGTAGGAGTCGTCGTAGAACGGGGTCGGGTGCTGGATCTCGACCAGCAGCACGCGCGGGAAGCCGGGCCCGGTCCAGGCCTTGAAGAAGTCGTGGGAGAGTTCCTGCTGGATGCGGTTGTAGCCGGCGAGCTGGAAGCGCGTGCTGTAGTCGGGCTTGAGCTGCGGGTCGGGCGGGGTCTCGCGCCAGCCCGCAGGCGCGGACGGGAAGTGCCCGTGGTTGATCACCAGCGGGTAGCGCGCATCGGGGTGATCCCGGAACCCCTGCGGCAGGGTCACGAAGGCCGCGACGTACATGTCGCGACCCCAGAACTTCGAGAGGCGCTCGCTGCGGATGCGGACGTGCTTGACCCAGTCGGTCTCCTGGAACGGCTGGACCGGCGGGATCCGCTCGCTGAGGACCAGCGTGGTGCCGCGACCGTTCCAGCGGACGGTCACCGGCTTCGAGTAGAGGTTGCCGGGTTTGTCGCGCCACTGCTGGCCCTCGCCCTGGTCGGGCGGCAGCTTGAGCACGCGACCGTCGCCCATCCGGAAGGTCTCGTAGCGGTTCAGGAAAGCCTGCACCCGGTACTCGCCCGGCGGCAGGTCACGCAGCCGGCGGACAGGGAAACCGAAGGCGCGATCATCGACGCGGCGCGCGGTGCCGGGCGCCCAGCCCTCGACGTCGAGGCCGTAGAACGGGATGGCGCTGCCGTCCCAGTTCACGAGCTCGCGGGGCTCCTGCTCGGGGGATTGATCCGCGGGCGCGAAGATCAGCAGTAATCTGCCGTCCTGTGGGCCGTCCTTGAGACTGTCCGGGAGTTCGACGCGGAACACCGGGTCTGGGCCCCTGCCCGCCTCCGCCCCGGCGACGGCCGGCGCCAGGGCGAGCAGCAGAGTTCCGACGAGAATGCGAAAAATGGCGGCGAGCATAGCGATCTCCGTGGGCGCAGGCAGCTTGCGCCGTCCAGAGGATCCTACTCGCGGGGCAACCGGCCGTCAGCGGGAGCGCTCGATGCGGCTCAGGCGGGCGCCGCCCTCCCCTTGTTGGCGATCGCCTCGATCCGGCGGTTGATATTCCACTGCTGGGCGATCGACAGAACCGTGTTGGTCACCCAGTAGAGCACCAGGCCCGCGGGGAAGAACGCGAAGGTCGCGGACATCACGAGCGGCAGGATCATGAACACCTTGGCCTGGATCGGGTCCGGCGGCGCGGGGTTCAGCTTGTACTGGATGAACATGGCGATGGCCATGATGATCGGCAGCACGAACCAGGGATCCTTGGCCGAGAGATCCTGGATCCAGCCCATGAACGGCGCCTGGCGCATCTCGACGCTCTCGAGCAGCACCCAGTAGAAGGCGAAGAACACCGGCATCTGGATCAGGATGGGCAGGCAGCCGGCGAGCGGATTGATCTTCTCGCGCTGGTACATCTCCATCATCGCCTTGCCGAGCTTCTCGCGGTCGTCCTTGTAGGTGTCCTGCAGGTTCTTGATGCGCGGGGCGAGCACGCGCATCTTCGCCATCGACTTGCCCGAGGTCTCGGACAGCGGATAGAAGACGAGCTTGAGCAGGAAGGTGATCATCACGATCGACCAGCCCCAGTTGCCCACCATTTCGTAGGCTTTCTCGAGCAGCCAGAACAGCGGCTTCGCCAGCAGCGTCAGCATGCCGTAGTCGGCGACGAGGTCGAGACGCGGGCCCGTGGTCTCGAGTTGCGCCTGCAGCTTCGGGCCGACGATGAGCTTTTCTTTGATCAGCACGGTGGTCGCGGGACCGACGGTCTGCAGCGGGCCGGCGGTGGAGAGCAGGTACTGGTTGCCGTCGGTCTTCAGGGCGTAGCGATACGCGGCGGGATCGGCGGGCACCACGGCGGTGACGAAGTGGTGCTGCATGCCGGCGATCCAGCCACCGGAGATGGGGCGCGCCAGCGCCCGGTCATCGGCGTCTTCGCGGTCGAGCTTCTGGTACTTGGTGCCGTCGTAGTACGCCGGACCCTTGAAGGCATAGGTCTCGACGTTGAACATCGAGCGCTCGATCGGCAGGTCGTCGCGCAGCAGCTGCGAGTACGAGGCGACCGGGAACGGCGTGAGGCTGTCGTTGCGCACTTCGTATTCGAGGTCGACGCGGTACTGGCCGCGGCGGAACACGAAGGTCTTGGTGACGAGCACGCCGGCGTCCGGATCGGCCCAGGCCAGCGGCACGCGCAGTTCGTTGGCACCGGCGTCGAGCGTGTACTGCGCGGCCTGCGCGGTGAACGGCGCGAGGTGGGTCGGACGCGCCGCGCCCGCCGGGCCGGCAAGACCGGTCTGCAGGACATAGAAGCCCTGCGGATCGCGGTTGAGCAGCCGCACCGGCGCGCGCTCACCCTTGACCTGCGGATAGACGAGGAGATCGGCGCGCTGCAGTTCGCCACCGGTCAGCGCGATGTCGACTTCGAGCACGTCGGTGCGGACGGTGACCATGCCGCCGGCGGCGACCGCGGACACCGCGGGCGTGGCGGCGGCGACGGCAGGCGCTGCGGCAGCGGCCGGTGCAGCGACCGGTGCCGCGCCGGCGAGCGCGGCGGGGTTCGCGACGGGGTTCGCGACGGCGGCGGGCGCGCCGGAGCTCGGGATGCTGGCGGCCAGACGCGAGGCATCGACCCCGGGCGTGGCCGTGACGGCCGTGCTGGGGGCTTCACCGGGCTTGGGCCCGTAGTCCTTCACCCAGGTTTCGTAGTTGAGCCACAGCGCGAGCACGAGCCCGAGCCAGAGGAAGACGCGCGCGTTGGTGGAATTCACGAAAACCCTTTCTCGATCTGTTCAGGTGAGGCCGCGCCACCACAGCACTTTCGGGCTGCGGCGGTCGGTACGGGGTCCAGGCCCCCGGGATGCCAGGGATGACAACGTCCGAGGCGGCGAAGTGTGAGCCAGCTGCCCCGCAAAGCGCCATGGGTATGGACGGCTTCGAGCGCGTAATTCGAGCAACTGGGGTAGAAACGGCAGCGCGGCCCGAGCCACGGGCTGATGACGAGCTGGTAGGCGCGGATCAGGAGGCGGATGAGCTCGCGCATCGTGCGGCTACCTTGGTCCAGAGCGCATCCAGGCTGTCGCGCAGGCGGTCAGCCGGGGCGTCGCGCGCGCCGCTGCGGGCGCCGACGATGATGTCGGCCGCGGGCAGCCGGTGCTGCGCGTGGCGGAAGGACTCGCGGATGAGGCGCCGCACGCGATTGCGGGCCACGGCGTTGCCGACCACGCGGGCTGCAATGGCCAGGCCCAGACGGGCAGTGGCTTGGTCATTGGGACGCACGGTCATGCTGAAGACCCCGTCGCCCATGCGCCGACCCTGCTTGTAGGCCGATTCGAAATCAGCCTTGCGACGGACCCGCTTTGCGGCGGCGAACGTCAGCGCAGGGGGGCAGTCCGGGTTCAGGGACTGAGCTTCTTGCGACCCTTGGCGCGACGCCGGGCAATGATCTTGCGACCGCTCGCAGTGGCCATGCGCGCGCGGAAGCCGTGAGTGCGTGCGCGGCGAACCTTGCTGGGCTGGTAGGTACGCTTCATGTGATGTATCCGCCCTAACTAGAGGGAATTCGTCGAAAAAAAGGTCGCAAAGCGTAAGCAGACGGGGCGGGGGTGTCAAGCCACGCATCCAAAAGGGTGCTTTTGACGCTTCGTGGACCAGTATAGACTCTCCGATCCGCGCTCCCCGCGGTTCATCATCATTGCAGGTCGTTCGCGAGTGGATTCCACCCTCTGGTCGCGCTGTGCGCGGGCGCTCGAAGGCGAGCTCCCGGAGCAGCATTTCAACACCTGGGTTCGCCCCCTGCAGGCACTCGAGGGTGAGGGTGCGCTCAAGCTGCTGGCGCCGAACCAGTTCGTGGTCGACTGGGTCAACACGAACCTGCTGAAGCGGCTCGGCGAACTGGTGCGCCTGGACGTGCACGGCGATGCGCCGATCATCACCGTCGAGATCGGCTCGCGGCCCGAGCCGGTGCGCGCCGCGGCCACGCCGGGCGAAGGCGAGGGCGGCCCGACCCGCAGCGCACCGCGCAAGCGTGAAGGCCTGGTCATCGGCATCCGCCTCAATCCGGAATCGACCTTCGACAAGTTCGTGGTCGGCAAGAGCAACCAGCTCGCCAAGGCGGCGGCGCAGCAGGTGGGCGAGAACCCAGGCAAGGCCTACAACCCACTCTTCATATATGGCGGCGTGGGACTGGGCAAGACTCACCTGATGCACGCGGTTGGTCATGCCATCCAGGCCCGCAAGCCGGATGCGCGCATCGCTTACGTGCATTCCGAGCGCTTCGTCGGCGACATGGTCAAGGCGCTGCAGCACAACCAGATGAACGAGTTCAAGGCGGCGTACCGCTCGCTCGACGCGCTGCTGATCGACGATATCCAGTTTTTTGCGGGAAAAGAGCGTTCGCAGGAAGAGTTCTTCCACACCTTCAACGCGCTGCTCGAAGGGCAGCAGCAGGTCATCCTGACGAGTGACCGCTACCCGAAGGAAGTCGATGGCCTCGAGGAGCGGCTGAAGTCGCGCTTTGGCTGGGGCCTCACGGTGGCGATCGAACCGCCGGAGCTCGAGACGAGTGCGGCGATCCTCATCAGCAAGGCCGAGGCGGCGGGCATCGCGCTGCCGGACGAAGTGGCTTTTTTCATCGCGAAGCGAATCCGCTCCAACGTGCGCGAACTCGAGGGCGCGCTGCGCCGTGTGATCGCCAACTCGAAATTCACGGGCGAGGCGATCACGATCGAATTTGCCAAGGACGCCCTCAAGGACCTGCTGTCGCTGCAGGCCAAGCTGGTGACCATCGAGAACATTCAGAAGACCGTGGCCGAGTATTTCAAGGTGCGCGTGGCGGACCTGCTGTCGGAGCGGCGCAACCGTTCGATCGCGCGGCCGCGGCAGGTGGCGATGGCGCTGGCCAAGGAACTCACCAGCCACAGCCTGCCGGAAATCGGCGATGCCTTCGGCGGTCGGGACCACACCACGGTGATACACGCCTGTCGTAGGATCAAGGAATTGCGCGACGTCGAGCAGCGGATCGGCGAGGACTACCTGAACCTGTTGAGAACCCTGACCGGATGAGGTGGGCAAACTGTGGATGGAATCGGGGCCTGGAGTTATGCACATTCCACCCACGTGACATCCCCGGCAAACCCACGCAGCCGCGGGGCAGAACATGAAGCGCAAGTGGCTGGTGCAAAAGGGGAAATTCCAGTTGTCCAGTCGTCCACAGGCTCTATAACAACAGTAATTCTTTATTCCATATCCAGATAAGAAATTATGAAACTCACAGCCAGCCGTGAAGAAATCCTGGGCCCGGTCCAAAGCGTGATCGGAGTCGTCGAGCGTCGGCAGACCATGCCGGTGCTCTCGAACGTCCTGCTCTCCGCCCGGAACAACCGGCTGAGCGTGACGGGCACGGACCTCGAGGTGGAACTGGTCAGCGCGGTGAACGTCAGCGTGCAGCAGGCCGGTGAGATCACCGTGCCGGGACGCAAGCTGCTGGACATCCTGCGGGCGCTGCCCGAAGCGGCCGTGACCACGCTGAGCCTGGAGGGCGATCGGCTGGTCGTCAGGGCAGGGCGGAGCCGCTTCACGCTCTCGACGCTGCCGGCGGTCGAGTTCCCGATGATCGAGGAGATCAACGCGCAGCAGGTGCTCAAGCTGCCGCAGGCCGAACTGCGCCGGCTGATCGACAAGACGCACTTCTCGATGGCGCAGCAGGACGTGCGCTATTACCTCAACGGCATGCTGCTTGAGGCTGACGGCAAGCAGTTGCGTGCTGTGGCGACCGACGGGCATCGGCTGGCGCTGTGCGAAACCGACCTCGAAAGCCCGGTCAAGGCGAAGCAGCAGGTCATCCTGCCGCGGAAGGGCGTGCTGGAGCTGCAGCGTATCCTGGGCAGTGACGGTGACATCGAAATGTCGATCGGTACCAATCACGTTCGCTGCCAGATCGGCGACATTCGATTCACATCGAAGCTGATTGACGGTCGTTTCCCGGAGTATGGGCGCGTTATCCCGGCCAACCCGAACCGC